>JAJYNT010000442.1 GCA_021786215.1 Chloroflexota bacterium
TCCTGATCTCGGGCTCCCCCATGGCTATCCCCAACTGGAAGCTGCACCACATCGCCGAGAGCGCGGGGGCGGTGGTGGTCTGCGAGGAGTCGTGCATTGGCACCCGAGCCTTCAGCGATCTGACCCCCGAGACCGGAGGCACACTGGAGCAGCAGCTGGAGGCAGTGGCCGAGCGCTACATGCAGATCCACTGCGCCTGCTTCACGCCCAACGATGAGCGGCTGGACGACATCGTGAGGCTGGCGAGAGAGTACAGGGCCGATGGCGTGATCCACTACAACCTTCAGTTCTGCCACACATACGCCAACGAAGCGGTAAAGGTGGAGAAGGCGCTCGCAGCGGCGGGAATCCCCTTGCTTCGGGTGGAAACCGATTATGGCAGCGAGGACGAGGGGCAACTGAGGACGAGGGTAGACGCCTTCCTAGAGATGATCCGCCAGTGATCGCGGCGGGACTGGATGTTGGCTCCAGGACCATCGTGCTGGTGACGGTGGAGGGGGGCGAAGTCCGGCACAGGGCAATCGCCAGTACCGGCATCAACCCCCTCCAGCGGAGCCGTGACCTGCTCTCGGAGATCAGCTACGACCGGTTGGTCGTGACGGGCTACGGTCGTCGCCTCGTCGGGCCCCAGGTGGGCGGAGAGGCGGTCTCCGAGATAAGCGCCTACGCGGCGGGAGTGCGGCACCTCTACCAGGACTGCCGGACGGTCATCGATGTCGGGGGGCAGGACAGCAAGGTAATCTTTCTCTCCGAAAGCGGTCAGGTAGAGAAGTTCGAGATGAACGACCGGTGCGCTGCGGGCACGGGGAAGTTCCTGGAGATCATGGCGACGACTTTGGAAGTATCCACCGACGAGCTATCCGAGCTTGCCGAGAGCGCCACGAAGACGGTGCAGATCAACAGTCTTTGCACCGTCTTCGCGGAGTCCGAGGTGGTATCCCTGATCGCACGAGGCGAGGAGGCGAGCGCGATAGCGCTGGCGCTACACGAGGCCATAGCCACGCGGGTGGCCGCCATGGTGCGAAGGGGCGGGCCAAGGAGTCCGGTCGTGTTTGCCGGGGGAGGGGCGCTCAACCGGTGTCTGCACAGATTGCTTGGTGAGAAGCTCGGAGTCGCGCTCGTTATCCCCCAGGACCCGCAGGCGACGGGCGCCCTTGGAGCCGCCCTCATCGCCGGACGGGCGGCCGAAGCCACCGTCAGTCTCTCCACCGCTCGACCACGGGAGGTGCCTCCTTCAACTCCTCACGCGCGCTGTGCTGACATCTCCAGCACGGCCTCCGGCGGTGGGGTAGTTTGAAGCGGCCCTACCGCCGTTTCCCGTCAACACTCCGCAGGTAGAAGGTGAAGCGAATGGAGCAACGACTTTCCGAGAACACAGTGCTCGTCCTGGACTCCGCCACTCTTGGCCGGGGCGACGACGAGCTTGGCGCGCAGTTGATGGTAAATTTCCTCCGAACCATCGCCTTCAGGGATGACGTTCCCGAGACGGTGGTCTGCTACAACAGCGGCGTGAAGCTGGCCGAGAAGGGCTCGTCCGCGGTGCCGATCCTAGAGGCGCTCTCCCAGAAGGGCTCCGAGATCGTCCTTTGCGGTACCTGTGTCAACTACTTCGGGCATCAGGACAGGCTGGTCATCGGCCGCGTTGGCGATATGCAGGGCATCGTGGATGCCTTATCGAGGGCGGGGAAGGTGCTCTACACATAGGGGATAAAGGACGCGGGTATGGACCTGGCTGGTTTGAAGGGTGAGACCCGCGGGCAGCCTCTGGATCCACGCCAGGGCCTACCGGTGCCCGACGCCACCCACCAGGTCAAGCAGGCTCTGAACGCCGTGACAGGCGACCTCGTGGTAGTGGTGGATCGGGAGGCGTCGGTTGCCAATCTTGAGAAGACGGCGGCCCTCCGTGGACACGGCTTCGACCGCCGAGAGACTAGCCAAGGAGTCTACAGAGTCACCCTCAAGCATTCCTGAGTGAGCGCGGAGCCGGGATGAGAACCGGCCCGTGAGCCCTGTGCGGGCACGAGTAGGATCGGACCAGAATAGGAAGACCCGGCAACCTCTGGCTTGTGGGCAGGTCGCTGGGTCTCCTCTTTGAGCGGCAGATGAAGATCCTCTTGAGCCGATCCTGAACGAGGTGCTTGGCTGCCGACTTGATGGCGCTGGAAGCTACAGGCAGCCGTCATCTCAGGAAGGAGGGGTAGTCCATCCTAGTAACAGCGACACATAGCCGATCCCTGGCCCGTTTCTAGGGCAATTCGTTGTCGAGCCCAGGAGTTTTCACATATACGACCATGCCAAGAACGAGTTTTCAAACGCTGCAACTATTACTGTAGGGAGCATGGCTAGAGCCCGCGGGGGCGGCAGATCGGAGCCCCGACCTTGCGGGCTTTGTGGCAGTGGCAGTCTTCAGGCAGTTGTCGCCGTTAAGGACGGTCGCCACCTTCCGGCTATCGCATTGGAAAGGCAGGAGCGGCAAATTCCTTATCATCTACCTTCGGACAACGGGCACAATAGGGCTACAGCTCGTTGACCTCGCGTGCTAGCTCCATGACAGACCAGCGAAAACCGGTGGACCTCTCTTTGAAGGTGAAGATGCGATTCCCCGGGACACTCCCCCAGGTGCAGAAAGGGGATTACACGGTCAGGGACGCCGCCGTCACGCGAATGGGAAGACTCGTACCTTCTCCTCGATTACATGGCTGTGGCACCAGGTAGAGCCTTACCTGATGCCTGCTCCAACTTGCCACTAGACCTCGCCTTCGGCCCTTGACACAACCAGCAGTTCTGGCTACGATCAATCAATGTATCAGGATGCTTTGATTGATGGCGAGCGAAGGCTCGGGCCGACCGGAGGGGGCCTACGGGTGCAGCAAGGCGGTGAGCACCCGTTCCCGGAGGTGATATGACACACGAC
>JAJYNT010000429.1 GCA_021786215.1 Chloroflexota bacterium
TCTAGCGGCGGCATATGACGGCGGGCACCAGTATTCAGGATGTGGCCATCGAACTGGCAGTGATAGCTGTTCTTATCCTGCTCAATGCCCTGTTCGCGGCGGCCGAGATCGCTATCGTCTCTGTGCGGCGGTCCAGGCTCCGCCATCTGGTGGAGGAGGAACATAACCCGATGGCCAGAACGGTGCAGCACTTGTTGGACCAACCGGCTCGCTTCTTGGCCACAACCCAGGTGGCTGTTACCCTGGCCGGCTTCTTTGCCTCGGCTGTTGGAGCCGTGAGCCTGGTTGTAGTGATGAGTAGCTGGCTCTCCAGCCAGCCGGTCGGGTGGATTGCCGCGAACGGCTACGCCATTGCCTTTGTGGTCGTCACCATCTTTATCTCTTTCGTCACCCTGATCTTCGGCGAGCTGGTACCCAAAAACCTGGCGATAGCTCGTGCCGAATCTGTGGCCCTCCGGCTGGCGCGGCCGGTGGAGTTGGTGGCCAAGGTGGCGGCGCCGGTGGTGTGGGTCCTGACGGCCAGCACCAACCTGGTCATGCGACTGACCGGCAACCCGGAGCGGGCTCGGGTTAATCCCATCACCGAGGAGGAGATCATGGCGATGGTTGCCAGCGGTGAGGAGGACGGGGTCGTCGAGCCCGAGGAGCGGAAGCTGATTGACGAGGTGTTCGAGTTCGGGGATACCATCGCCGAGGAGGTGATGGTTCCTCGAGTGGACGTGCGGGCGTTGCCCAAGGAAGCCAGCCTGGCGCAGGCGCGCCAGGCGGTGGTGGACACGGGGCATACCCGGCTCCCCATCTACGACGGAGGGTTGGACAACATCATCGGGGTGATCCACGCCAAGGACGTGCTGCAGGCTTTGCCCCCTCAGGCCACGCCCCAGGAATCCAATCGGCCGGTCACCTCCATTATGCGGCGGGCTTACCACGTGCCTGGGTCCAAGCGAACCGCGGAACTGTTGCCAGAGCTCCAGCGTCAGCAGTTGCACATGGCGGTGGTGGTGGACGAGTACGGTGGCACCGCGGGGATAGTTACCCTGGATAACCTGCTGGAAGAGATCGTGGGTCCGATTCGGGATGAGTACGATGCCCGAGAGGAGCCGGAGATCCAGTTGGTGGGCGACGGCGAGGCGCTGGTGGTCGGCGGGGCGGATCTCGGGGACGTTGGCGCTGCGCTGGACGTCGATCTGGAGACCGAGGGGGTGGATACCATCGGTGGCCTCGTGTACGCACGCCTGGGTCGAATCCCCAACGAGGGCGACATGGTGGAGTTGCCGGATGCCGAGGTCGAGGTAGTCTCCATGCGTGGAAGGCGGGTGTGGAAGACCCGGGTGATCCGAAAGCCCCCGCCGGAGGAAGCCGAGGGCGTCTGAGATGGCGTGTCCAGCTGATCTGCTCGAGCGCCTCACCGCCGTAGCCCGGAAAGTTGAAACGGAGAATGCCGGGGCGGTTGCCATGCTCTGTTCCTGGTACCGTTGCCGGCTGGGCGCCTCGCTCCTCGGCCCAGTGCTATATGACCTCGCCATCCTCTCACCTCCTTGCACGGAATTGGATCGGAAAGTGGGGATGGGACCAGAAGACGTGCCAGAAACTCGGCCGCTACTCCAGCAGATCGGCTAACGTGGCCTTGGTGACGTGGGCCAGGTCGGACGGGGTGAGTTGCAGGGCGAGCCCCCGCATCCCGGCGCTCACGGCTACTTGCGGGTGGCGCAGGGTGGAGCGCTCCATGAACACGGGGTAGCTGCGCCTCCCGCCCAGGGGCGACACGCCGCCCTTTACATAACCGGTGAGCCGAGTGATCTCCGAAGGGTCCACCATCTCGGCCCGCTTGTCCCCCATCTGTTGAGCGAGCTTTCTGAGACTGAGGGTGCCATTGCCTGGAACGAGGGCCAGAACGATCCCTTGGCGCTCGCCTCGCACGATCAGGGTCTTCAACATGGTCTCCGGCGGGATCTCCAGCTTCTCCGCGGCCTCGGTCGCCGGGGCGAAGCCGTCGGACTCGTAAGGGCGAACCTCGTAGGGTATCTTCGCCTTCTCCAGTGTCTCCATGGCTCTGGTGGCCTTCATCGCGGACTCCTTCTGGGTCCACTACCCAGATCCCATTTGATGTTTCCATTATAGATAGATCCCATTCATCAGCAAGTCATAAGGGTATCCTCAGGAGTTTGAGACCCAGACAGAAGATACTACCGATTGTCGGTCAAGTGATGTAATGTGGCTTGGCCTGTACATAAATCGGTCCGTTTCCCTCATTGAGGGAGTCAACCACCGGGAGGTGCTTGGCTCCCTCAGTTTGATTCTGTGCTGCCCCAACAGGTTGGTTGGACTCATCCCACGCTCAAGTTGTCTTCCGTTATAGCCGATACCTATAGAGAGCTCTTCGGCGGTTTGCTCCATGGACGGGGCTCTGGATCGGCACATCCGGGCGGAGGCAACAGATGGGCGTCGGATCGACGACTGGCAGCGCTTTGCCGCAGGGGATCGCTCGCATAGAGCTCAGCCCTGGGTCTCCGGTCTTTTCTCCCGGCCAGATCGTCAACGGCAGGGTGGCGCAGGTCGGCCCCAAAGGGGCCGTGCTGGAGATCGCCGGTAGGCTGGCCACTGTGGTGACCGAACTCGACCTTTCGGTCGGTGAGACCATCCAGCTATCGGTGAAGGAGGTAAACAGGGACCAGACCCTTCTTCAGCTGGTCGGGCGAGAGGGCATTCTTCTCAATGGCGAGCCGGCGGGAGAGTCGCAGCTGGCTCGGTTGATGGCCTACTACAGGCTGCCGGCGGACAGACCCCACCTGAACGCCGTACGCACCCTGCTGGCTCGGGGGGCGCCGATCACCCGAGAGGGTGTGGAACGGTTGGCTCGAGCCGAGCAGCCGGAAGCGCCAGCCCGGCCGGACCTGGAAGCTACCGACTCG
>JAJYNT010000444.1 GCA_021786215.1 Chloroflexota bacterium
CGCAGGTGATTCAGTTCGATAATCTGTGCGTCGACGTCAACGCCGACTGTCGAGGGGACCCGCCAGATGCCGCGTTCCTCCTCCTCGTGTGTCTTTTCCGCTCGCCACTCGGCAGGGTCAGATTGCCGGTCCGCCCAGAGCCGCGCCGCGTAGTAGAGCAGGTTCTCCGGGTTGGACCAGGCCCAGGCGTCGCGAAGGGCGAGAACCTCCCCCTCACGGACGTCGAGACTGACCTCCTTCAACACTTTGTTGCCTGAAAACGACTTGGACAACTGGTCCGCTCGGAGCAATATCGCTTTCTCTGCCATTCAGTTTCCCTCGTCGAGTGGTTACGCATGCCATTGGCCGGCGCGGCTACCGGAAACCAGCTCGATCGCCGGTTTCCGGTAGCGCAGGACGCCACACTCCCGAAATCCTAGCGACCCGGTCGGAAGCGACCTGGCCGTTGGAGGACAGGAAGAGCCGAAGCCGGTCCTGAACTCAACCTACTGCTGCTTCACGGGCTCGCCTCCAGTAGAGATCAGTTTGTCGATTACATCCTGGGAGAGTGGCTTCACCGGGTACCAGTCGTTCGCGAAGTCGTTTGGAACATACTGACTCAGGTTGTCATCGGTGATTAGCGGCAAGGGCACGTTGACATACTGTGCCACCTGCTTACCCTGCAGCTTGTATACAGCCGCGTCCAAAGCGATCACCGCCAGGTAGTTGGGCTGGGCCGGAGCAATCGATGAAAAGCCGTTCTTGCGGTTGTCAGACCAGTCCTTCAAGAAGCCGTTGAAGTTCTCACCCGGTATGGGAACCAATTTGCTGCCGGACTGGATGAGCGCCTTCAGGCACCCATCCGAGAGCGCCCCACCCTGGGAGTACACGCCCACGATATCCGGGTGAGCTGCAATGGCGGAGGAGCAAGCCTGCTGTGCGGGCGCGAGATTGTACTCGCTGTGCAGGTTTGCCACTACCTCGACGTTCGGATACTTCTTGATCACGCTATCGGCTCCTGCCCAGCGATCCTCGCTGACGGAGACCCCTGCCGGGCCGTTGATAGCGATGATCTTCCCTTTACCGCCAATCTTGTCCATGAGCCACTGGGCAGTGACCACCCCCCACTGTCGCTGGTCAGTGTCAATGCGGATCACTTTGTTGGTGTTGACCAAGCTATCGAAGTTGGTTACCACTATGCCCTTGCTCACTGCCTGCTCAAGCACTGGATTGAGCGCGGTCGAGGACCCAGCGTCCACGATGATGGCGTCGTAGCCCTGGTCGATCATGGCCTGGATCTGAGCAATCTGTTGGGTGGTGTCGCCATTCGCGTTGAAAACCTGGAACTTGGAGATTGTCCCGTCCTTGCTGAACTTATCTGCTTCCGCCTGGATCATCTGCAAGGTCTCCTGCATCCAGGTGGGAGTCAGATAGATGTCAGCCCAACCGATGGTATACCCCTTCGTCTTCTTCGCGGGTGCAGCAGCCGCAGCTGCTTTTGTGGGAGCCGCTGCGGGGGCAGCAGGAGCTGCTGTGGGGGAAGGAGTGGAGGCTTGGGAACAAGCCATGCTGATCAAGGCCAGAGCGACCAGGACCGGAAAGAACAGCCCCAGATAGTTGCGCCATTTGCGGTCGACATGTGCTGTCATCGATTCCTCCGTGTCTTTTCTCCACAGGTTGGCCACATCCCGGGTCAACCTTGTGGCAAAGCTAGACTTGCTGAGATTTCTGCAGTGACACATTCTCCAGCCCTGGACCACCAAGGCACCGCGCCATGCACAGCTTCAGGAAGGCTTCTCGCTGACGTGACTTGATGGGAAGACCACGATTCTCGTACTCGCACAAGGCATGGCTGCCAACGGCGAATACGAGGTTTCTGCTTGGGTGATGTCATTGGGTCCTCTTCATGGGCAAACCTCCTCTCACTTGGAGCCAGCCCTCACTGACCAATTCTCCCTCCGTGACGGCCACACCGACCTGCTCCCGCAACGACGCGTCTCCACGGAAAGGTGGGGCTGCATGATGCTGACAATTGCCGACAGAGCACCGAGGGTCAGAACGTTCAAGACGTTGAAGACTCCTACAAACCTTTCTCTATTGAGAATGCGGCTGAGAAAAGGACGACCTGCTCGGATCCGGCGGAGCCAGGAATGTCAGCGCCGCCAGAGCGTAGATCTTAGCCGCCTGCAGCAGGCTCGCCACCGTGATCTGTTCGTTTGGACTGTGGGCCAGCGGTATCCGGCCGGGCCCAAAAGCCGCAATGGTGGGGATGCCACCCCGCAACTGGAACACCGGAGCGTCGGTCGTGGCTGGATACCCGCTCAGGGCCGGCCGGTTTCCCAGCACGCGCTCGGCAGCGCCGAGCACGGCCTGCACGACAGGGGCCTCGGGCGAGATCTCGCTCGGCTCAATCCAGCGCAGGGGATCCGGTTCGAATTCTATCTCGACCCTCAACTCGGGATCCTCCCGACGCAACTCTTCGACGAACCCCTCCACGTCCTCGCGAAGCTGTTCCCATGTCATCCCCGGCAGGACGCGGATGTCGGTGCCAAACTCTGCGCAGCCGGGATAGACCCCGTAGAACACTCCACCCTTCACTGTAACGCCCACATTCACCGTAGGCCCCTGGGGACACAGGGGGTGGGGCGGATATCTAAGCCGGGAACGTAGATCTCGCGCCATCCGCCACAGCACGTAGGCCATCTTGACGCTGGCGTTGACCCCCGGAAGTCGATCGGAGATGCTGCTGTGCATCTGAGTCCCGTAGACCTTCGTGCGGAAGCAGCTATTGCCCCGCGATACCAGGTGAAGGCTTTCCCACTCCTGCTGGATGCCGGCCGGTTCCACGAGCAGGGCGGCGTCGGCCTGGACCAGCCCCTCCTCCACAAGATACTGCGCACCGAAGGCGCTGCCGGCCTCCTCGTC
>JAJYNT010000173.1 GCA_021786215.1 Chloroflexota bacterium
GATGCCGGTTTCGGGCTACGTGTTCCCGGATTACAACCGCGTCCCGGCCGACTACCTGGCCGACGTGTTCAACGTGGCCGGCGACATCCGTACCTTGTGGCTGGACCTGGAGCCGCCGGGGATGCCCAGCTTCGCGGTGTTCCGCGATTGGGCCGAGGGCGCCCGGGCTGCATCCAAGGCTCCGGTCGGCGTCTACACGGCGGCATGGTGCATCGCCCAGATCCCCGATTGGCAGCCGATGAGCGACTTCCCCCTGTGGGATGCCAACTACAAGACATTCGCCGACCTGGCCGTGAACTTCGGCGGGTGGACCCGTGCCGCCGGGGTGCAGTATCAGGGATCGGCCCAGATCGGCGGGGTGCTGTGCGACATGTCGATGTTTGACCCCACAGCGTTGGGATAGCGAGAATTTTTAGTATCCCCGAAGGAGGAAAGTAAGGGAATGAGCGACATACCGATCAAGGAGATCAAGCACGTCAGGCGGTACAAGGCAGGCTACGAAGTCAGAACCATGCTGATCGACGGCAAAGAGGCAGGGGGCTGCCCGGATTTCGAGATGAAGAGCGCCTACACCCCAGATGGGATGTACATCGGGGATCCGAAATGGGCCTATCGCCTCATAGTTCGGCGTGGCATCAAGCCGGAGGTGGCAGAGAAGAGCCATACCTGCTGCTCCTTCGGCTTCTGCGAGCGAGAGCAGAAGTGGTACGGATGGAGCCACCGGTCCATCTATGGTTTCGGCATCGGGTCCGAAGTGAAACCTGGGGACATCGCCTTCGTGCCTTCCAACCGTGAAGAGTTCCTTGAGGAAGCCCGCCGATGGTATGACGACGATCTACACAAGAACGTCAAGATCGAGGCCCGCGAGGGCGGTGTGAACATCTACTACGAGATCCATCCCAGGTCCAGGGGCAGGCGGGTATTCACCCCGAACGGCGAGGTGCTCAAGCACGACATGATTGAGCCCTGGCCAGAGAAGTGGGGCCGCGGGGCATGGAAGGCCGAGACCCTGGAGGATGCCCGGCAGATGGCGATTGACTTCGCCAATGGCGTCTCCTGAGATCCGGCCATGACCACTCGCCGCTACATGGTGGCGGAGGCCGACACGGCGATAGATGAGCCCTGTCCGAACTGCGGCAGGGTCGGAGAACATGAGTGTGGAGGTAGAGAATTGGCATATCAGGTCACACCAGAGGGGACCGTGCCCATGGAGGCGGAAGCGGACTCCGATCCAGACGAGATGGTCCCGCTCTTCGAGAAACAGGAAAACAAGATCCTGGTGCGCCGGGCCTTTATTGAGGCCGTGGAGATAATGCTGACGAGCCCAGATGAGGAGGAGGAGGAGGTTTGAACCATGGATGCAATCATTCACGAACTCGTCAACCAGATAGCGCCCCTGCTGGTGCAGTTGGCGGGCTTCGTCGTACTGGCCACAGTGTCGGCGTTGGTCCTGGAGGGCAAGAAGGCGCTGAGCGCAGACCTAACGGCTAACCAGCGCAAGGTCCTCGGGGATCTGGCAAGCGTGGCGGTCCACTTCGCGGAGAAAGAGGGCGCGGGTAAGGTCGGGAGCGAGAAGGCAGCCATAGCAGCCGCATGGGTCAACCGAGAACTGATAGCATCGGGCGTGACGTCGGTCGGGTTTGCGGACATCCAGTCGGCCGTCGTGGGGGCTGTTCAAAAGGCATGGTCGGAAGAGATAGGCCCCAGCGAGAAGCCCAGCGATGCAGCGCCTCCACCGAAGGCGGCTTGACCTTCCCGGTGGTTGTGGTAGGATTGTGGGGCAAGCGGCGGCGTGGTGGGACACGCGAAAACTGCGGCTGCGTCAGCGAAATAGCGCATCCGACGCAGCGGACAGACTCCGGGAAGCCGTGACACCGGGACCCTGAGCCACAGCGCGGGGCTTCATCACAACAACGGCATAATCAGGGAGCCGTAACCAACCGGCCCGCTTGCACGGTTGTTGCTTGCCGGTGGGTGAAAGACGGCCACAGTCCGCAGACTCGACATTCGAGCCTAGCCCACCGGGAGGCAGCGGAGCGGCGACAGCCCGAGGGAGATAGCTCAGATGGTCAGAGCAGCTCGGATAAGCACTTCGCGCGAGTAGGTCGCGGGTTCGAAGCCCGTTCTCCCTCGGGTCGACCTCGCACCATTGACCCGCCCAGGGGGCTTCACCTGCTGTGCCTCATGCCAGGAGCCTTGCCAGCCTGGGAAGGGTACAGGCGCAAAACAGCAGGGATATCAGTCATGGGCTGCTGTAGCTCAGTTGGTAGAGCAGCTGTAACGATCACCATGTTGATATGGGTTGCCCACTTTGCATAGCGAAACGCTATATCACGAGACGCTATATAGCTCTTGCAATATAACGTACGTTGTAGTAGTCTATGTGCATCCCCGACAGGAGGCCGAACGTGCAGGACCGAGAGCGAGACCTCATTCAACTCCTCGAACAACGACGCCAGCAGGAACAGATGCTAGATGTGGAATTCGCTGAGCATCTGGGCGTCTCACAGCCCCATTGGTCGATGGTCAAGCGCGGTCACCGCAGCATCGGCCGTCGCATGGCGATGTCGATCATTCGGAGATACCCCGACCTGTGGCCAGCAGTAGAAAGAGCGATGTTCGGGGAGAAAACCGCGGGTGAGGTGCGAGAGGCGTGATAACGCAAAATTGCGCCCTTTCCGCCATCAAGGATCTAGAACTACCTCCACGAGCGGAGAGGGCCATTCTTGGCCATCCTGGCGCGTCTCAGGGGCATATGGCGATTGTTATGTCAGCGCATGTTGAAAACCGCATGAACGGAGGATCACAGCCGACCTGCCTGGTTGGCGACCTGGCAAACGACCCCAAGATCGGACCTGAGAGAAACAGTGCTGGCCCCGGTGAGCGGCCG
>JAJYNT010000030.1 GCA_021786215.1 Chloroflexota bacterium
ATCTGGTCGGTGTAGCTTCCGCCGAGCCACTCCCTGAGGCGGAGAGGGCCACCCTGGAGCGGCTGCGTTCCGGCATGCTCGGGGGGATGACCTGGATCACCGAGGATCGAGTGCGGCTGTCCTGTGCCCCGCCGAGGCTGCTCCCCTCCGCCCGCTCGGTGATCGTGTTGGGGAAAGGATACCTCTCTCGTGAGCCGTCTGAGGTCGATCGCTCGGATGCGCCGCGCGGAAGGGTAGCTCGGTACGCGTGGGGCGAAGACTACCACGACTTCATGCCACCGCGTATGGCTCGGCTGATGGAGTCTCTGGCCGCCGGTTTGGGGCGGCGCCCGACCTCCAGCTTCTTCGTGGACAGCAGGCCGCTGGCGGAGAAGGCCGTCGCGGTGCGGTCCGGGGTGGGTTGGTTCGGGAAGAACGGTTGCGTCATCACTCGTGGCCACGGCTCTTGGGTGCTTCTGGCGGAGATCCTCACGGATCTGGAACTGGAGCCCGACTCACCTTCGCGTCGGGATTGCGGACGGTGCCGCATCTGCCTCGATCGCTGTCCCACCGGCGCCATTGTGGCCCCTTACGTGGTGGACGCCCGTCGCTGCATATCCTATCTAACCATCGAGCACAAGGGTGCGATCCCGCTCGAGCTTCGACCCCTGATGGTCGACTGGATCTTCGGCTGTGATCTGTGCCAGGAGTTCTGTCCCCACAACCGCGCGGTGCCAAGTGTGGTGGACTCCGCGCTCATTCCCCGGGCGGCTGTTGGGTCCAGACCTGCCCTGATCCCCTTGCTGGGTCTCGATCGCCGGGCCTTCAACAGGTTATTTCGAGGGAGTCCGCTCCTGCGTCCCAAGAGAAGGGGATTGTTGCGGAACGTGGCCGTGGCTCTGGGGAATTCCCGTGATCCGTCTGTGGTCCCCGCCCTGACGGACGCAATGGCCGATGAGGAGCCGCTGGTTCGATCCCATGCCGCTTGGGCGCTGGGGCAGATCGGTGGCCCGGCCGCGCGTCTCGCTCTGGCGAACGCATTGAGTCGCGAGGTCGACGAGTCGGTGCGAGCGGAGATTCGGCAGGCGCTATCTTGATGAGGTAGTTTCTCTCACGTTCTATAATGGCGGCAACGCTTTGGATTGGAGCCGGTGAAGCTCCGGCGCGATCAACCGATCGAACGAAGGAGGCTTTGGGAATGGCCACCCTGGAGAGCTACATCGCCGAGAACGAGCCCAGATTTCTGGAGGAACTGAAGGAGTTCATCCGGATACCCAGCATCAGTGCCCTGCCGGAGTATCGAGGGGAGATGGATCGGTGTGCAAACTACGCCGCCGACCAGATGAGGACCGCGGGACTGCAAAGAGCGGAGGTAATGGCTACCGGAGGGGCGCCGGTGGTTTATGGGGAGTGGATGGGTGCACCCGGGCGTCCCACCGTGCTGGTATATGGCCACTACGACGTGCAGCCGGTCGATCCGGTGGACTTGTGGAGCACTCCGCCATTCGATCCGCAGGTAAGAGACAACGAACTGTACGCCCGAGGGTCCGCCGACGATAAAGGCCAGGTCTTCCTGCACTGGAAGGCGGTCGAGGCGCACATGCGGGTGAATGGGCGGCTTCCGGTCAACCTAAAATTCCTAATCGAGGGCGAAGAGGAGGTAGGCAGCGGCCACCTGGATCGTTTCCTGGAAGATCACAAGGAGCTGCTGAAGACCGACCTGGTAGTTGTTTCGGACACCAGTTGGTTTGGTCGCGGTTTACCGTCCATTTGCTATGGGCTTCGTGGCCTGGCCTATTTGCAGGTGAATCTGAAGGTGGCCAACACCGATCTTCATTCCGGCAGCTTTGGGGGAAGCGTGGCCAACCCGATCCAGCTGCTGGCCGGCATCATCGCTGGTTTGAAGGATGACCAGGGCAGGATCACCGTGCCTGGGTTCTACGATCGTGTGCGTCCCATCGCCCCAGAAGAGCGGCAGCAGTTCGCGAGCCTACCATTCGACGCGGACAAGTTCCAGAGCGAGATTGGGGCGAAGGCCCTCTGGGGCGAGGCTGGCTACAGCACCCTGGAACGGATCTGGGCCAGGCCAACCCTGGACGTCAACGGGATCTGGGGTGGTTTCACCGGAGAAGGTAGCAAGACGGTCCTTCCCGCGAAGGCTTCGGCGAAGCTGAGCTGCCGCCTGGTTCCCGACCAGGACCCTGATGAGATCATGCGGCTGCTCTCTGCTCGGATCAGGGAGCTCTGCCCGCCAACGGTTGAGCTCGAGATCGTTCCGATGCATGGAGGAAAGTGGGCTCTCACCCCCCTGGATCATCCTGCCGTGCAGGCGGCAGCCAGGGCGATGGAGAGGGCTTTCCAGAAACGGCCGGCCTTTATCCGCTCGGGTGGCTCGATACCTGTGGTGGCGTCGTTCGACTCGATCCTGGGCGTGTCCTCTGTCCTGATGGGATTCGCGCTGCCTGACGACCATGCCCATGCGCCCGATGAGCGGCTCGATCTGGGGAACTTCTTCGGTGGCATTCGCGCGGCGGCTTTCCTATGGGAGGAGCTTGGTCGGTAGATCGATCCTGGTGATCGACTTCGGGCATACACGAGATAGCCGTCCGCGACTCCACTACGGTCCATCGGCGCATTGTAAGGGGCGCGCACCCTTACAATGCGCCTTGGATTGATGGACTTTGTGACGGCTGGTGCAAATGAGCTTATTGTTGTACAATCGGTGCAAAGCTACTTTGTTTCCAGGATCGTCCGATGAGTGCCGCGGCTTCTAGATTGAGGCAATGGTTGCCGACCCGGTTGCACTGGCCGATGTTGGCCCAGCCTTTGGGCCTTCAATCCCGGATCGCTCTGCTGGTCTCCTCTGGCCTCTTGGCCCTAATGGGTCTCTTTGTTGTCATGGGTCTA
>JAJYNT010000023.1 GCA_021786215.1 Chloroflexota bacterium
CGCTGATCGTTCTGATCTCCATCCCCACCTCGCTGATCGCGACCTTCGGTGTCATGTGGGCGATGGGCTTCTCCATGAACATGATGAGCATGATGGGCCTCTCTCTCACCGTGGGCATCCTGGTGGACGACTCCATCGTGATCCTGGAGAACATATTCCGGCACATGAAGATGGGAGAGAGACCCTGGACGGCGGCGCTTAATGGTCGCTCCGAGATCGGGGCCGCCGCCCTGGCCATTACCCTGGTGGACGTGGTGGTTTACACGCCGCTCGCCTTCTCCACCGGGATGACCGCGCAGTTCTTCAAGGAGTTCAGTGGCAGTATCGTAGTGGCTACCCTCTTCTCCCTGCTGGTCTCGTTTACCCTCACACCGATGCTGGCCTCGCGTTGGATGAAGGCTACCGACGAGGAGCGCTCTCCGCTGGCCCCGGTGTGGCGGCGATGGGAACGGGGATACGAGATGCTGGGGCGAGGCTACAGACAGCTGCTGGGCCGGATCGTCGGATCGAGGGCGCGCTGGCTCGTTCTGCTGGCCGGCTTTCTCGCCTTCGTCGCCGGCATTGCCCTGGTAGCCATGGGGGCTGTGGGATCCGAGTTCATGACCCAGTCTGACCAGGGCACGTTCATGGTCCAGCTGCAAATGCCGGCGGGGAGCGCCCTTTCGGCTACCAGCCGGTCCACACTGCAGCTGGAGAAACAGATCAAAGCGCTTCCGGAGGTGAAGAACCTCATCTCCATCGCCGGCAATGGTGGGGCTCGATCGAGTGCGATCTACGTTAGCCTAAAGCCGCTCTCTCAGCGGACACGAACTGTCGGCGCGGTGGCCGACGACGTCAGAAGGATGATGGCCGCGATACCCGGTATGAAGGGGCAGGTGTCCCTGGCGAGCATGGTCAACACGGGAGGAGGGCAGTCCATCGCGGTGTCGATCCAGGGCGCGGACACGGCGGTGCTCGCGAAGCTGGCCGCTGAGGTGGAAGAGGTCATTCGGAAGACCCCGGGCACGATCGACGTCACGAACAGCGCCGTGTCGGGCTCGCCGGAGATGCGGGTGGAGATCGACCACGAGAAGCTGTCGGATCTGGGTTTGGCCACGGCTCAGGTGGCTTCCGCGGTGAGGACGGCCCTGGACGGGACGGTGGCGACGGAGCTCAGGCGGGAGAACGAGGATAAGGTGGATATCAGGGTTCTGTATTCGGCCAGCACAACGGATACAGAGCTTGCCTCTATCCCAGACATACCGCTCACCACGGCAACGGGTGCTCAGGTGAAGCTGAGCCAGGTGGCGACCCTGGTTCCTGTGGATGGGCCGTCTGCGATCTCGCGATTGGATAGGGTTCGGAAGGTCACCCAGGTAGCCCAGGCCCAGGCCGGTCTGGAGGCGGCCGAGGCCCGTCGCGATACCGTGAAGAAGGGGGCGACCGAGGCAGACATGCAGGGGGCTCAGAGTGCTGTCGACTCGGCGACCGCCAACCTGAAGATCGCACAGGCCCGTCTGGATGCACTCAAGATCGGGCCAACTCAGGCCGAACTGGTGACGGCCAACGCCAACGTCAACTCGACCCTGGCGACATGGAAGGCTGCCCAGGCCAATCTGGATGAGGTCAAGGCGGGCCCGCGTCCGGCGGAGATCCAGGCAGCGGAAGCGCAGGTGGAGAGCGCCAGGGCAGCGCTGTATGCCGCCGACGACAAGAAGAGCATGTACAACGATGCTTCTAACGACGTGAGGTTGGCTGCCGGCATGACCAGCGGCAGCCAGGTAGAGCGAGCAGCCACGGCCGCCGAGGCGGCCTACGACGCAGCTGTGGAGAAGCTGAACCTGCTGAGAAGCAAGCCTCTTCCCGTCGAGCTTGCGGATGCCCAGAGCAAGGGAGGCAGCGAGGGCGAGCTACGACTCAGCCGCCGCCAGGCTTGAGCAGGTGAAGAAGGGTCCAACCGCGCAGGATCTCCAGCAGGCCGAGGGGGCTGTATCAGCCGCGCAGGCTGCTCTGGCCGGGGCCGAATCGAGGTTGAAGCAGCTGCAGGGTGGGGCGACCGAAGAGGAGATCAAGGTTGTCGAATCCTCCGTGACCCAGGCCCAGCAGCAGCTTCAGTTGGCGGCGAATCCCTATACCCGGCACGATCTCGAGATGTCCAAGGCTGGGGTTCAGCAGTCCCAGGCGGCCGTGGATCTGGCTGAGCTGGCCCTGAGGGAGAGCGTGATAGTCAGCCATGTGGATGGTGTGGTAGCGGAAAAGCTCCAGTCGGTGGGAGCTCTGGTGAGCCCTCAGACGCCGATAGTGTCGGTGATCTCCAGCGATGTTGAGTTGGTGCTGGGAGTGGAGGAGGAGCAGATCGGTCGGGTGCGAGAGGGTCAGAAGGTGGAGGTCACAACCTCGGCCTATCCGGAGGAGCTTTTCCCCGCCAAGGTCGCGGTGATAGCCCCTTCGGCGGATTCGAAGACCCGTACCTTCCAGGTGAGGATCAGGCCTGAGGATCAGGATGGTAGGTTGCGGCAGGGGATGTTCGCCCAGGTCAAAATCATCACTCAGGAAAAAGACAAGGTGGTGCTGGTTCCCAAGGAGGCTGTGATCACTCGATCTGGTGAGAGTTCGGTGTTCGTGGTGAACGGTGATCTTGCTCAGGCGCGGACTGTTAAGCTGGGCCTCTCTCACAACGGTGTCGTCGAGGTGACGATCGGCCTGGAGCCGGGTGAGGAGATCGTGGTGGCCGGGCAGAGCGAGCTGCGCGACGGGGACAGGATCGCGAAGGCATCGTAGTGCGGCGACACAATGGTTCTGACCAGTGTCATCCTGAGTATCCCAGGGTTCCGGGAACCCTGTGCGAAGCACAGAAACTTGAAGTTTCTGAACAGCGATAGCGAAGGATCTCCTCGGCGGAA
>JAJYNT010000109.1 GCA_021786215.1 Chloroflexota bacterium
AGGCAGAGGGTAGCGTTGGGACGGGCGATTGTCCGGGAGCCGAAGGTGTTCCTGATGGACGAGCCGCTAAGTAACCTGGATGCGAAGCTGAGGGTGCAGACGAGGGCGGAGCTGATCAAGCTGCACCAGAGGCTGCAGACGACGATCGTCTACGTGACGCACGACCAGGTGGAAGCGATGACGATGGGGACGAGGATAGCGGTGATGAGGGATGGCATACTGCAGCAGCTTGACACCCCTCAGAAGCTGTACGAGCACCCCGCGAACACCTTCGTAGCGGGCTTCATCGGCTCGCCCGCGATGAACTTCTTCGATGCCACGGTCTCGGTCAGGGATGGGAAGGCTGAGTTGGCCGGGGAAGGCTTCGGCGTGGGAGTGAATGGGTCGATGGGGAAGGCCCTGGGCTCCTACCAGGGGAAGAAGGTGATCATGGGCATCCGGCCTGAGCATCTGAGCGAGATCAGCCGTGGGGAGACGGATAGCCAGGGGGAGATCCCAGCCACGGTCGAGGTGGTGGAGATGATGGGGTCGGAGCAGGTGGTCTACCTATTGGTAGGAGGGAAGAGTTTCGTGGCGAAGATGGACGCCTCCAACCGAATGAAGACTGGGGATGTGGTGAAGCTTGCCTTCCCCAAGGATCAGGTCCAGCTGTTCGATCGAGAGACCGAGCGGAGCCTGTTGCCTCTCGCCAGCTAGCGCGGGCACGAGAAAGGGGGGTGGATCGCTAACTCCACTCCCCTTTCTTTTTGTCCCGAGAGGGCACAAGGAGCACCCTCCCAACTCACTGCGTCACGGATAGATGCCGCGAACCGTGGTGGCGTCCGCCACACGCTTGATAGCCAGCATGTTGGCCGCCACCCGCATGTTCACCCCGAATTCGTCGGCCATCTTCTTCACGTCGCGGAAAGAGCGTTGCATTATCTGCTCAAGTCGAGCATTGATCTCGTCCGTCGTCCAGAAGAAGGCCATCAGGTCCTGAACCCACTCGAAGTATGAGACGGTCACTCCGCCCGCGTTGGCCAGAATATCTGGGACGATCAGCGTGTCCTTGGCGGTGAGAATCTCGTCGGCCTGGGGCGTCGTGGGTCCGTTGGCCGCCTCGGCGATCAGCTTGGTCTTCAGTCGGGACGCGTTGTCCCCCGTGATCTGCTTCTCCATGGCTGCCGGCACCAGGATGTCGCACTCCAACTCCAGGAGTTCTTCATTGGAAATCCGCTGAGATCTGGGGAACCCGACGACGGTGCCGGTCTCCTGCTTGAACCGCATGAGTTCCACCGGATTCATGCCGGCCGGATTGAAGACCCCGCCCCGGGAATCGCTCACCGCTATGATCTTGACACCATCCTCGGCGAGGAACTTGGCCGCGTTGGAGCCCGCGTTGCCGAAACCCTGAACGACGCCGGTGGCACTCTTGAGGTCGATGCCTTTGACCTTCGCTGCCTCTCGGACTACGTAGCTGCAGCCACGCGCCGTGGCCTCGTTCCGCCCCTCTGAGCCCCCGATGGAGAGCGGCTTTCCCGTGGTCACCGCCGCCACGGAGTAGCCCTTGTGCATGCTGTAGGTGTCCATCAGCCAGGCCATTACCTGGGGGGTCGTGTTGACGTCTGGGGCGGGGATGTCTCTCTCCGGGCCGATCAGAACGGAGATCTCGGTGGTGTAGCGCCGGGTGAGTCTTTCCAACTCACCCATGGACATCGTCTTGGGATTGCAGATGACTCCGCCCTTGGCACCGCCGTAGGGAATACCGACCACGGCGCATTTCCACGTCATCCACATGGCAAGAGCCTTAACTTCTTCGATGTCCACCTGCGGATGGAAGCGAATGCCACCCTTTGCTGGACCTCGCGCGAAGTTGTGCTCGATCCGATAACCGGTGAAAACCTGGACGGTCCCGTCGTCCATTCGAACGGGGAAGTGGACCGACAACTCGCGCTTGCAGCTGCTCAGGATCTGGCGCATGCCGGGATCGAGGTTCAGCTTGTCTGCCGCGGCATTGAACTGCTCCAGAGCCATGTCGAACGCTGTCGGCTCCGACATCACCTTGGCCACTTGAGGCTCCATTCGCAACCTCCCAACCGTGTAATGCAGCGCCACCCCTCAATGGCGCCGCACTTGATCGACCCCATGCTGCCTTCGAGAAAGCAGTCGACAGGTGACTTGGCGACACAAAAAAGCCGGCCGCCCTCGCCCCAAATATACGAGTACAGACCGGTTCGGCTTGTGCCAGCCATCTCAGGCTTGCTTCGCTGGTCGACGCCCATGTTGACCAATGGGTCCTGCCTCAAGTCTCCTGCTTTCCGGTCTTGCAGCGTGACCCTCTTGCTCCATGGGGGCAATATATCACCAGTGAGCCTACTTGTCTACAGCGAAGGCCGGCAAAAGGAATCTGTGCCCCTCAGACGTGGCAGGCGGCAGCGCGAAACTCAGACGAAGGCGCCATGGTCTAAGTATTCAGGGAAGCATCGCAGGGAGGTTGAATCGATGTCGCGAATCGAAGGGCGTGGGCTGTTGGGTGGGCTGTTTGTTGTCGGCGGCCTGCTTCTGCTCCTGCAGAATCTGGATGTTCTGTTCGCCCCGTGGGACCTCGTATGGTCCGTCATCCTTCTGGCCAGCGGGTTGGCCTTCCTGGGCTACTTCCTGGAGAAACCCGACCAGTGGTGGGCCCCGATTCCGGCTCTAGCCTTCATCGCGATTGGTGCCTTGATCTTCCTTAACACCACGGCTCCGAGGATATCAGGGGCGTGGGGCGGTTCCATCGTCTTGGGGGATCTTGGGCTCGGTTTCTGGCTGGCGTATCTGGTTCGACGCAGGCATTGGTGGGCAATCATTCCAGGCGGGGTGCTGGTGACTCTAGCGATCGTGGCCGGACTCCCGAAGACAC
>JAJYNT010000308.1 GCA_021786215.1 Chloroflexota bacterium
CAGCAAGGTGGTAGGTTAGAGGGAACGGCGGCGCTGCTTGCATTTGCCTCCATTCGGCATATCTCGTAGAATTGGGGCCGCAGTTCAGCCAGACTGGCAAGACCGCTCTTCTTCTGCCACCTTCAACTACATTCCGTGAGGTCTCTTTCTTGGGTCGCGTCTCTGCTGTCTTCTTCTTTACCCTGTTGCTGGCGCTGTCGGCGGGCGTTCAGCAGTTGCTGGTCGGCAGCCTGCCGGCGAGTGTGGCCGTCGGGCGGGTGGCCATGGCCAAGGTAGCAGGCCCCGGACCGCGTGTGTCCTCCGCGCACCCTGTGAGCCTTGCACAACCGCAGGGCGTGCGAGTTGCGGGAGCAGCCAAGATGGCATTTGACAATTCGAGGCTGCCGGACGGAGGGGTGATCTACAACAGGCTTGGTGCGTGGCTCACCGACACGCCGCAGGGAAAGCCCGAGCTGCTGGACCGAGGTCCGGTGCCGCGGAACAGCTTGCTGCTCCCGATATTGATGTATCATCACGTCCGGCCTATCGATTTCAAGACCAGCAACCGTTTTGTCAGCGAGCTGACACTGCCGCCGGCTGAGTTCGAGCAAGAGCTGCGCTACCTCAAGAATCGCGGGATCGCTACCGTTTCCATGGAAGACCTCTACCGCTATTTTCAGGGGGAGGAGGATCTTCCCGCCCACGCGGTTGTGCTCAGCTTCGACGACGGCTATCTGGACAATTACCAGTATGCCCTGCCGTTGCTGCGCCAGTTTGGCGCAAAGGGCACTTTCTTCATCGCCACAGGGTTCACGGGGCAGAAGGACTACATGACCTGGGCCGATCTCAAGGAGATGGTGGCCGCTGGGATGGAGATAGGTGACCACACCATCTCCCACGTCGACCTCCGCATCGTGTCGCCGGCTGTGAGAGAGAAGGAGTTAACGCAGTCGAAACGTACCCTGGAGGAGAAGCTCGGCGTCGCAGTACGAGCCCTTTCTTACCCCGGGGGCGCGTTCAATGCCGGCGTGATCGCGGCTGCCACCAATGCGGGCTACGTTTCGGCGGTGACGACCCGATATGGGGCGCTTCACAGTCGTTCGAAGATCATGGAGTTGAGCAGAGTGCGGATCAGCGGAAGGGACACCCTACCCTCCTTCCGCTGGAAGATCGAGCAGTTCTTCCCCATGAAGGCTTCCGGCTCGAAGTAACACGAAGCCTCCATCGTCCAACGATGGAGGCTTCGTCGCTGAACGGTTCGAGCTGAATTACGCGTGGATCGGCAGGTCGATGGTGGCGGCCGCGAGGGCGGCGTCCATGATCGCTGCTGACTTCGGATCGATCTCTACCAGCGGCAGACGGGGCTTGCCGACCCGGAACCCCACCTTGTTGAGAGCGTACTTGAGGGGAATCGGGCTGGTGGTCACGAACAGGGCGTTCACCAGCGGCAACATTTCCCTGTGCAGTTTCGCCGCCTCCGCCACCTCTCCCGCGACGAAATGTGAGATCATCCGTTGGATCTGTTTGCCCACCAGGTGGCTGGCCACGCTGACGATCCCGTAACCCCCCACCGAGAGGATCGGCAGGGTGCTGCTATCGTCGCCACTCCAGACGAGGAAGCCCTGGCGCGAGTTCTGGACGATCTTGGAGATCCCATCCAGGTTACCGCTGGCCTCCTTAATCCCCACGATGTTCTCGATCTCGCTCAGCCGGATCGTGGTCTCCGGCAGCATGTTTGTCACCGTTCGGGTAGGGACGTTGTAGAGGATCATCGGCAGAGGCACGGCCTCGGCGATGGTCTTGAAGTGCTGGAATAGCCCTTCCTGGGGTGGCTTGTTGTAGTAGGGAACGGTGCCCAGGATGCCATCGACTCCCGCCTTCTGGGCCTCCAGGCTGAGCTCGATGCTCTCGGCCGTATTGTAGTTGCAGGTCCCGGCGATGACCGAAGCTCGATCCCCAACCGCGGACCTCACCTCGGAGTAAAGCCTCAACTTCTCTTCGGTACTGAGGGTTGGCGACTCTCCGGTCGTACCGGTTACTACCAGTCCGTCGGATCCGCTCTCCACCAGTGCCACGGCGAGCCGGCGGGCCTGCTGGTAGTCCACGTGCCCTGCCTCGTCAAAAGGGGTTGCCATTGCGGTGAGGACGCGTCCAAAAGCTGCCATCTTTTGTACTGTATACCCCTTTCTGTCATAGATTGCTTACGCTTCCTAACACGTCGGTCCAGCCGCATCACAGCCAGCCGTTCTGGATCAGCGCCTCGGCTATCTGGACGGCGTTGAGGGCGGCGCCCTTCCGAATGTTGTCCGCCACGATCCACATGGCAAGACCAGTGGGGTGGGAAATGTCCTGCCGAACCCTGCCCACGAATGTCTCGTCCCTGCCGGCCGCGAACCATGGGGTCGGATAGACGTTGTTCGCCGGATCGTCCATGACCACGACACCAGGAGCCTTCGCCAGTATCTCACGTGCTTCAGCCGGGGTCATTGGGTTGGTCAACTCGATGTGAACGGCCTCGGAATGGCCGATCGAGATCGGGACCCGCACGGTCGTGGCGGACACGAGGATCTCCGGCGCATGCATTATCTTTCGAGTCTCGAGAAGCATCTTCATCTCTTCTCGACTGTAGCCATTCTCCTGGAATGGCTCTATGTGGGGGAAGAGGTTGAAGGCGATCTGGTGGGGATAGACTCGGGCCTCGGCCAGTGCGCCGCTCACCACCGCCTTGCTCTGATCCATCAGTTCGTCCACGGCATTGGACCCGGTCCCAGACACGGCCTGATAGGTGTCAACGATGACCCTGAGGATGGGGTTCGCCCGATGAATCGGGTTCAGGGCCACGACCATCTGAATGGTGGAGCAGTTGGGGTTGGCGATGATGCCGTGGTGCTCTTTGGCATC
>JAJYNT010000162.1 GCA_021786215.1 Chloroflexota bacterium
GTCGGCAAGATCATCCAGGGCCAACTCCTGGTCGAGGCCGGCGCGGATAAGCGCCATTTGATGAGGGGAGGATATCATCACGGCGTCGGCCCCTGCCTGGCGAAGGCGCCAAGTATCTTTGCCGGGCCGATCCATCTCAAATCCGTGTGAGTCGTGCTTCACGACGGCGATACGAAGCCCTCGCGCCTTCAGGGCGGGTATCAGCTTCTCAAGAAAGGTGGTCTTTCCAGAATCCGAACGGCCGACGACCGACACGATGGGCGGCATGCTTGCCTCCTTGGCTGAGTGGGTTGCTACTTTCGGGATGCCAGTGCCCTGGCCTTTTCCAGATCCGCCGGATTGTTGACGTTGAAGAAGGAGCGAAACTCCGGATCAATTTCGCGGATCTCCGTCTCACGGACTATGCGCACCCTCAACTCGGGATAGAAATCAATGATCTTCAGTTGTTGCCGGAGAATCGCCTCCTCCATTTCAGGGAGACAGGATCTCCGATAGGCCGCGTGCAGCGCTTCCAGGTGACCGCGCACCATCGGAACCGCGACATCGTACCCATCTGAGAGCAGAGCTATCCGCTCCAGAAGCGGGGTGGACAGGAAGGGCATGTCACAACCTACCACCAACGCCAGGTCGTTGCGGGCGGCCATCAGGCCGGTATAGATCCCCACGAGGGTGCTATGCTCCATGGCATCTGGGACCACTTCGGTACCGACCGGTGGGTTCTCGGCCGCCAGGTGGCCCACCAGGACTATCTGATCGGCCAGCGGCCGCAGGGCGGCAACTACTCGGTCCAGTATCGAGACCGCACCGACCTCAAGTTGGGCCTTGTTGACCCCGCCCAGTCTGGTAGCTCGCCCACCCGCCAACACTATCGCGCTGCAGCGTTCCATCGTTCGACCCGAAAATGCGAGACTGGATCGAGTGCGGTCGATCCAGTCCAAGATACCGGCATCGCGCAGGTCAGGGAGCTACTTTTCTTCTTTCTCGATCGGCTTCGCCGAACCAGCGTCAGCCTCGTCAGAAGCCTTGCGAAACTCCCGGATTCCTTTCCCGAGGGCGCCGCCGACCTCGGGCAGCTTTCCGGCGCCGAACACTATGATCACGATACCGAGAACCAGAGCCAACTCCCATGGACCAAAAGGCATGGCACACCTCCCCTCTGAGGATGCACTGAACCACCCACGAAAACGCCAAGAGGGCTCTACTCCAGCCCATTGAAGGATATTCTCAACGTCCCCGCTTGTCAACGAGTGCCAGGCAAGAGGCTTGCTCCCTGCGCCCCTTTCACTCTCGCGGCATCAACGTCAGGAAGGCGATGCAGAGGAACGCGGTCAGCACGGCCGACAGCCAGACGAACCAGCTAGAGACTCCGGTGGTTAACGCCACCCCGAGGATAGTCAAGGTGGCCATCCCGTTATCCACCACTCCGGCCGCTACGATCGCTCTGTTCCGAATGGGATCCTGATAGGCATGCCAGTAGGCGACCCCGAAGGCGATCACCATGGAGCCAAACAGTCGAAGGAAGAGGGGGTCGTCGGGCACGGTGAGGCCAAAGAGCGCCAGGAACCAGGACGGACCGACGAGGGGCGGCAGCCCCCAGAGGAGAAAGCACAGAGCCGCTTTGAGTAGAAGCACCCGCCGCAACCACGCGACCCGTGGGGAGGTCAGAGCAGTCTCCATTCGTCAGTCCTCGCCCTTCTAGCACAGTGATTTCGGGATGTAGGGCTGCCACAGGACTACCTTCTAAAGGCCGACCCCAGTGCCGTCCTGACCGAGGAGAAGGTCATCGACATCACGTTCCGGTTCCGAGAAAAGATCTCGCGAAGGGCCTCCAGAACGGTGTCGATCTGCTCCCTGGTCACCACCAGCGGTGGCTCCAGTCGCACGACGCTGGGATTGTTCAGGGTGTAGGCGGTGATTACGCGGTGGCGGTTCATCAATTCCCCTGCCACCATCGCGCCCAGATACTCCTCCGCGAAGCTGTTCACCAGCTCTCCACCCAGCCGGGCCAGGACGCCCTGCGCCGGTTTCTCGAACTCGATCCCGATGAGAAGGCCGCTCCCCCGGACCTCTCTGATCATCGGATAGCTGCTAGCCATCTCCCGAAGACGGCCGAGAAAGTAATCGCCCAGGATTCTAGCCTTCTCCGCCAGGCCATCACCCACGATTACCTCCAACGCCACGATGCCCGCAGCGGCAGCCCGGCTGTTGCCCCCGAAGGTAGAGGTGTGGAGAAGGGATCGGTTCGGCCCCCCGTAGGCCTCTTTCCAGATCCTCTCGGTGGTGAGGTAAGCCCCGATCGGCATGACCCCACCCCCCAGCGACTTGGCCACACACATTATGTCCGGTACGATCCCATCATGCTCGCAGGCGAACATGGCACCGGTCCGTCCGAAGCCGGTCTGGATCTCGTCCGCGATCAGGAGAGCTCCGTGCCGGGAGCACGACTCCCTCACTCCCCGCAGATATCCTTCGGGAGGCACGATTACTCCACCTTCGCCCTGGACCGGCTCCACGATGAAGGCCGCCACATCGCCGGATTGCAGCTCCCTCTCGAGCGGCTCGAGCTCTCCGTAGGGCACAGCAGCAGTTCCCGGAAGGAGCGGCTCGAAGGGCTCCTGGTACTTCCTGCGCCCGGTTACGGAGAGAGCGCCGAAGCTCTTGCCGTGGAAGGAGCCTTCTGCGTAGAGGAAACGCTTCCTCTTGGTGCGGGCTCGTGCGAGCTTCAACGCTCCCTCGACCGCCTCTGCCCCGCTGTTGCCGAAGAAGGCCATCTGAAGATCGCCGGGCGTCAAAAGGGCCAGGTTGTGGGCCAGAACTGCCGCGAAGGGGCTAAGGGACGCCTGGAGCAGGTTCGGCGCGTCCTTCACTGCGTTGAGGGC
>JAJYNT010000049.1 GCA_021786215.1 Chloroflexota bacterium
CCCTCGTCGGGAACCGCCAACGTTGCTGTTGTTGGACGCCCCTGCTGCCACTGCTACTATTGCTGGAGCCCTCGCCGGGAGCTGCCATTGTCGGCGTCGTGTCCCGCCGCTACCACCGCCGCCGGAGTCACGGCGCCGGACAACCGCTGGCTGTTCGCCGAGGGATCCTCGTTGCAGTCGCCGATGCCCTTCGACACCTTCCTTCTGCTGCAGAACCCGAACCCGATCGACAACCCGGTCACGATCAATCTGTTCGACCTGACCGGAAAACAGACGACCCTGCAGCAGACCCTACCATCCAACAGCCGCCAGACCATCTTCCTGAACAGTGTGCTGCCCAACAGCTCATTCGACATCGTGGTAGACTCGCAGCAGCCGATTGTCGCCGAGCGCTCCATGTACTTCGGCTTGGAGCCGAGGGGCGCCACGGCCAGCCCGGGGTCCACTGCCCTGGCCAAAGAGTGGAACCTGCCTGAGGGCTCCACCCAGCCCCCCTTCACCGAGGTGATCGCCATCTTCTCCTTCAACCCCGAGCCCGACACGGCCAGGATCGACTTCCAGCTGGAGAGCGGGCAGGTGATAACCCACAACTTCCAGACATGTCCACTCTGCAAGCTGAGCGTCAACGTGAACGATCTGATACCGGGTAACGCCCTCTCCGCGAAGGTGACCACCAAGCTCCCGACGGTAGTCGAACGCACCATGTACTTTCAGAAGCTTGACTCCACCGGCGGGACCAACGCCGCCGGCATACTCAACCCCGCCACCATCCCCCCCGCTGCCGCCCCCTTACCCAAGTAGCGCCGATCGGCGGCTACCAGCGGCGGGGCAGGGGAGCAACACCCCGGCCCCGCCCTCGCCCGCGAGGGAGCGCGGTGGTCTAAAACTTCAGCGCTCCCTCCATCAACCCCTTGGTGAACCACTTCTGGAGGACGATGAAGATCAGGGCCGCCGGAATGAAGGTGATCAGTGCCGCGGCCGCCGCCACGGGGAAGGTCCACTCGGCGGTGGCGGGGCTGCTCTGGAGCAGCTTGATCCCCACCGCCAGCGGCATCACGTCGGCCGAGTCCACGAAGGTGCTGGCCAGCAGGTACTCGCCCCACACCGGGACGAAGGTGAAGATGGCGACCGTCACCAGGCCGCTGGCCCCGAGCGGCATCATGATCCGCCGGAACACCCCCCACTGGCTGCAGCCGTCGATGATGGCCGCGTCCTCCAGATCCTGGGGTATGGCGGCGAAGACTCCCCGCATGATCAGGACGTTGACGGCCAGCTGCATGGATATGTAGGGCATGATCAGACCCTGCAGGGAGTTCAGCAGGCGAAACTTGGCCTCCATCTCGTACAGGGCGGGGAGCCCGATGGTGATGGGCAGGAACATGGAGAAGAGCACGGCCCAGAACAGCAGGTTCCTGCCGGGGAACTTCAGCCGGCCGAAGGTGTAGCCTGCCAGTCCGGAAATCAGGACGACGCACAGCACCGTCACGCCGGTGATGATCAGGCTGTTCTGGTAGAAGGTGGCCATGTTGGGCAGCTTGGTCAGCACCTGGTCGAAGTTCTCCAGGGTGAGGGCGTGCGGGAGGATGGTAATGGGGGTCTTGTAGGTCTCGGTGATCGGACGGATGGCCACGCAGGTGATCCAGAAGAAGGGAAAGACGGCCGCCGCCGCCGCCAGGGACAGGACCCCGTAGACGAAGAGGTTGCCGGCGAACTTTCTCGGATTGCCCATATTCTTCTCCCCTCAGTCCTCGGGCCTGCGGCCCAACAGCTTCCAGCCGGCAAAGGCCAGCAGCGTGGAGAGAATGCCCAGCAGCACAAACCAGGTTGCCCCGTATCCGATTCGGTAATTCCCCCACTGGAAGGAGGTGAAATAGGCATACAGACCGTAGGTCATGGTGCTGCGCAGCGGGTCTCCCTGCGTCAACACCAGCGGCTCCACCACGATACCCAGCACTCGGAGTCGCATGACGATGATGATCAGGAAGATCGGCCTCAGCATCGGCAGGGTGATGTGGAGCAACGACTGCCACTCGCTGGCCCCGTCGATCTTGGCCGCCTCGTACAGGTCGTTGGAGATGTTGTTCAGTCCCACCAGGAAAAGCATCATGGTGGTACCCATCAGTTCCCAGGTGCTCATCAGCGCGATGGACTTCAGCGCCACGTTGGGGTCCGTGAGCCAGCCGATGGGCTGGATCGGTAGGTGGAGGACGTCGATCAGCAGGTGATTGAGCACCCCATAGCTGGCGTCGTACATCCACTTCCAGACGTAGTACACCACGGCCGATGGGAGCACCACCGGAAGGAAGAAGAAAACCCGGTACATGGTAGCCAGGTTGGCGCTCTTCACCCGGTCCAGCAGGACCGCCACGACGAAGGCGTAGAGGGTGCTGGCGGCCACGTACATGAGGGTGAACTGGATGGCTATCCACAGGGTCTCGGGGACCGCCGGGTCCTTCAGCCATTCAAGGTAGTTGTCTAATCCGACGAAGGCGCCGGAGCGGGGATCAAGGAACGCGTAATCGGTGAAGGAGAGCCATATAGAGCGGAGTAGCGGCCAGAGGGTAAATGTCAGGTAGAAGGCCAGCATTGGCAGCAGGAAGAGGTAGGCCATCCGCCCTCGCCAGATCTCGCTCAGGAGGCCCCTCTTAGAGGCTGTTTTTCGGGTCAAGGTGATATCAGCCACTGGTCATCCCCAAGCCGGTAGGTCCTGCCGGGACTGCCGGCAGGACCTACCGGACTCTTTACTACTTCTTGGTCTTCTGGATCTCCTGCTGGATGCGGGTGGTCATCGCCTTCATAGTATCATCCAGCGACTGCTTGCCCATCACCAGCTTCTGGATCTCGTCGTTGAAGACCGGGTACTCGATGCTGTTGT
>JAJYNT010000196.1 GCA_021786215.1 Chloroflexota bacterium
CAATCGGGCGACGGCGGCAAAGCGCTCCAGTGGATAGCGCCGCGCGGAGCAACTCGCCCCGGGGTGAACCACCAGATAGGGACGATCGAGATCCGCTCCAGCGTTCGCGAGCAGCGATCTGGCCCGTTCTCGGGCCTCGGCCGGGATCTCCACCCAGGGACGTCTATCGCTCACCCGAAAGCCCGCCCACTCCAGCAGCCGCAGGCTTCGCTCGCCCTGATACAGATCGTCGGGCAGGTTCCTCATCTCCGAGGAGAGCAGGCTGCCGCCAAACTCCTTCGACTCGCCCAGCCGAAGCGGTATGCCGGCGAGATAGCAGGCGTAGGCGGCTCCATGCGGAGTCTGGGAGAAGCTGGTGAAGATTATCGCCGAGTCGAAAGCCTTGCCTCGCAGGAGCTCCACCAATCCCATTTCCCGTGAAGGGTCCATCGGCAGGTGACCCAGGTCCTGCCAGAGGGCGCGCCACACGATCAGCTCGTCCAACCAGGTGAGGAGAGGCCTCGCCCGCGAGCCGGCAGGGCTCGCCAACAGGGTGAGATGGGCCTCGGGAAGGTTTTCTCGCACGGTCCGCACTGCCGCCGAAAGCAACACTACATCCCCAATGTTGTCCATCCGCACCAGGAGAACGTTGCGGGCCGCCGCCCATCGGCTATCGAGCATCGCCTCGACCTCGCTTCGTTTCCTCCAGTAGCTCGCACGCGGCCACGGCCACCGAGGTGGGCGAGACCCCCGTCAGGCATTCCTGGTGATGGGGACACACCCGGCTGTAGCAGAGGGCACACGGCACCTCCCGGTAGAGCAGGCGATAAGGCACCCTCCAGGGTCTCCACTGTTCGGGCGGGTTGGTTAGAGCAAACAGGTCGATCACGGGGCTCTTCACAGCCGCGGCCATGTGGGCCGGCCCGGTATTGTTGGTCACCACCAGGTCGGCGATGGACAGCAGGGCCGCGAACTCCCTGAAGCTTCCCAGACCCGCGAGGGAGATCGCCGGCTGTCTCATCCGGCCTCGCACCCGATCCACAAGCCCAACCTCGCTGCTGTCCCCGGTGAGCACAACCCGGCATCCCAACTCATCCACCAGAAGATCGCCGGCCTCCGCAAACAACTCCCATGGGTAGCGCCTAGCAGGCATGCTGCAGCCGGGGTGAACCACCACCATGGGACCGTTCTCCAACCCTCCCGCGTCCCTCAGCCTCCGCTCCATCGCCTCGCGTCCCTCGGGAGGCACGCGCAGCACCAGGTCCAGATTGGATGTCCTGAACCCCTCGGCGCCAACCAACTCCAGAGCCCGCTCCACCTCGTGCAGGGGTGATTGCTCCGGGTGCTTGTGCCGTGTGGTCAGAAGGGTGCCGGCCCCGTCGATGGAGGCTGCCAGCCGCAGTGGTATGTCCGCCAGGTAGGCCAGATAGGCCGCCGGGAGTGAACTCTGGTGGAAACTGGTGAAGATTATGGCCGCGTCGAAGCTTCTTTCCCTGAGCAGCCGGACCATCGCCTGTTCACGTTCGCTCTCCTGCGACAGTCGGCCCCATACATCCATCCAGGGGGCCTGGTAGACGATCACCTCGTCCAGGTCCGGGTTCAACTCCGCCACCTGCGCGCCCATCGGGCTCGCAAGCAGGGTGAGTTTCGCCTGAGGCAGGGTTTCCCTCACGGCGTGGAAAGCGGGCGTGCAGAGCAGCACGTCCCCAAGGTTGTCCAGGCGCACCAGCAGCAGGTTCCTAGCGCTCGTCCAGCGGCTATCCACTATGGTGGCCCCCCGGACGCGGCGAGAGGTGAGGCAGTGCGTATCGCCCAACCGCCCGGTCTCGCGATGCCGCCAGACTTCGCGGGTGCGGACCCCGCACCAAGACTTCCTGATCGCCGGCCAGTATGTATTCCACCGCTTGCATGAAGGACGAGGCCACATACTCCGGCGTTCGTTCGGGCCGGTCCGGCTCACCCTCGGTCCCCACATCCAGCAACACCGTCCGGGTGCCCGCACGCCTTCCGGCCTCGACGTCGTCCAGAATGTCCCCAATCAGCCAGGACGCCGAAAGGTCGATCCCCAGATCAACTGCCGCCCTGAGGACCATTCCCGGTAACGGCTTTCTGCAGTCGCATGCCACCGCGTACTCGGGTACCACGCCCTCCGGGTGATGCGGGCAGTAGTACCAGCCGTCGATGCCCGCGCCCAACTTCTCAAGGCGATCGCCCAGCCGACGATGCATCTCGTTCAGACATCTCTCCGTGAAGAAGCCCCTGGCAACGCCACTCTGGTTGGTGACGACCACCAGCAGGAATCCTGACATCTTCAGCAGCCCGAGACCCTCCGAGACCCCTTCCAGCAGCTCTATGGCATCGGGGTCGCATCCGTAATGGCGGTTGCGAATCAGGGTCCCGTCTCGGTCCAAGAAGACTGCCTTCCTCATGGCTACTGTTTCCCATCGCTCTTGCCGTCGGGCTCCGGAAGGTTCCCACGGCGCATCATCTCTTCCAGCGCCCGAGCGCGAATGCGCCACTGCTGCCCAATCTTGAAGGCCGGCAGCTTTCCAGCCCGACACCATGCGTAGACCGTGGCGGGTGTCGTTCTGAGCATCTCCGCGACCTCCTGTACGGTGAGCACCTCCTCAGCCATCGGAGGCTGCCTCTTCCGGTCGAGCATCGACCAAGAGCGCAATGCACATACCACATCTCAAACTGTCCCGAGCCTCTGCCATCTCCCACCCCTCCGCCGAACTGAGCCGGCTAACACCATAGGTAGCGCTCTGTCACACTGGTCTTGATCTGTAGGGAGGGGCCCTGTGCCCCTCCGCCCGGCGGGCAATGGTAGGCGCCGGCGGCAGGGCAGAGCGCCCTGCCCTACATCTCATAATCTCTGTGACGGAGTAGTAGCGC
>JAJYNT010000453.1 GCA_021786215.1 Chloroflexota bacterium
ACCAAAGCCACTTTGCCGTCCAGTCTCACGTTGCTCCCCTCCTTAAACTGATAGTCGATCGGGCCAAAGGCGCGCCCGGACAAGAACCGCCGAGATCTCGTCGGCCCCTGCTGGCGCTGCACACGCCACTTGAACCAGCCTACCTCGACATCGACCGGATGTCCAGTGAAAGACGATTGATCTGAGGTAGAGTAGGAGACTGGCGCGGTGGCTCTTGTGTCCGGCGCTGTCCACGCATCCAGATGCGGGCGCTGCGGTCCCGAGACCTCGCCCCGTTTCCAGCCTCCCCTCATCAATCCGGACATGAAGTTTTCCCGCATCCGGCTTTCCGGGATCCTTCACCGCGCCGCTATCGGCGCTGCCTTGTGCCACCTGACGGTTCCTGACAGTTGATACAGCCCGAGCTTCTGGAAGAATTTCCAGGTATGTCTCTCCCAGCGCCGCCCGGACTTTCCCGCTTTCTTGCTCAGAAACAACCCCAGCCTCTCGCGCACGTAGCTGTCCACCTGTGCGAACTTCTCGCTGGAATTGCCCACTCGGAAGTAGGTCCCCCAGCCTCGCAGCACGCGGTTCACTTCGTTCACTATCGGCTGCACCGGTTCCGGCAATCGGTGCTGCGCTTCCAAGCTCTTCACACCTTCCATGGCCTTCGCCAGTGCAATCCAGGCTCGGTTCCCTGTTGTTCCCCTTTCGGGGCCTTATTCTCGACGCGGCAGGCTTCGCTTCATGCTGCGGACCGGCGGTTTGCACTCTCCTTACGAGAGCTTGACCCCGCGCTTCGACGCCCAGGTCTCCCCGAACGCCGGCGGGCTGCTACAAAGGGCCTTGGTACCTCCTTTGGCCGGACTTCCACCGGCAAGTCATCGTGAGCTTCCAGGACGCACATTGCACCATAAGGAGCGTCTTGGCGACGGCAGCGGGAAGGAGTCCTTCGTCATTCCCGCGAAGGCGGGGGTCCAGGCATCCCATCTCCTCGTGAGGCCACTCCTGCACGCCAACGTGGACCCCTGGATGCCCGATCAGGTCGGGCATGACGATCTCGGTTGCCTTCACCAGACTGTTACGCTGTCTATGAACCGCGCCGGTCCGATCATCAGCATGGTCGGTCTGGCTGCTTCGATGCCGCGCTATCCGTCTATGGCCCTTGCATGATGGGACCACCCGTGATGATTGACAGGAGCAAGAGGAACGTGATTCCCAGAATAGTGCCGGGCAAGGTCACTACAACATCAATGAATAGGGATATTGCATGGAGAACGGTCGATGGACCAGTGCCATTGCTGGAGTCTGCTCCGAGCAGCAGGAATGGGGTTCCAACCCCTGCCGAGACGATCAGGTACGCTGCCCCGAGGATACGGATAACCAGCGGTACCCGACCTGCCCGCGCCAGTAGCCACACCAGACCCAAAATCGCAGCCCAGCAGATTACTCCTGCGATGTACGCCTCTGGGTGAAAGTTGGTACTGCTTGATGGAGACATGCAGAGCCTCATTTCCTAGGGGGTGTTCAGTTCATAACATCATACTAGCACGTAACCCGATGAAGGAAGTTGTTTCTTGCGGCCGCCCGGCAGCTTCAGATAATGATAAAAACAACGATAAGATGTACAATCTGTGCACGAGGAGCCCAGCGCCGCCGGGCTCTATCTCGCCGACGGGTCGATTTTATCCGCCGGCCATAGGTGACATCCGATGAAAACAGAGGAAACAATCCGGCAACCCGAACTCCGGGCAAAGGTCGAGGATTCTACGCAGCAGCCCGGACCCAACGGGAAGGCCGAGATCTCCATACGGGAGCCCACCCGCGATGAGAAGAGCAGGATAGCCTCGCTCGGCATCCTGGCCTGGGCACACTTCCTGAACGATGGTTACGTGAACTACCTGCCCGCCATCCTGCCGGCACTGCTGCAGCAGCTGAACATCCCATTGGCGCTGGTGGGAAGCCTGGTGCTCGCCCTTCAGGGGTTTGGCTCGCTGCTTCAACCTATCACCGGCTGGTGGGCGGACCGGATAGGCGGACGCCGCTTCATCCTGATCGGCCTCACTCTGAGCACCGCAAGCGCCAGCCTCTTCGGCCTCGCCCCCAACTACTGGCTGTTGATCGCCCTGTTGGCCATGGCGGGGTTGGGAAATGCCATGTTCCATCCTCAGGCGCTCTCCTCCGCCCGAGCCACGGTCCGATCCCAGCGACACGGTCTCCTGATGTCCATGTTCTTGATAGGTGGAGAGTTCGGTCGTGGCTTCTGGCCCAGCGTGGCCGGTCTGCTTGTGGTACTCCTGGGATTGCACAGCCTGTGGCTCTTCGCCCTGCCCGGTCTGGCCACACTGCTGGTGCTGAGCAGGTTAGTTCCGGCAGTGCCCCCGCGCTCCCCGGAAGCTCACCAGAAGGGTGGAACGATTCGTTGGGTTCCTGCGTTGGCCCTGGTGGCGTTCGTGGGGCTGAGAGCCACCGTCTCGTACGGGGTTGCCACCTTCGTGCCGCTACTGTGGCACCAGCAGGGTGGCTCCCTGGTGGCAGGCGCCTCCCTCATCAGCATCATGTTGCTGGTGGGGATCGTGGGCAACATATCCGGAGGGATGCTGGCCGACTGGATTGGCCGGCGCCCCGTCCTGCTGGGCTCCAGCCTCTTCTCGGCCCTCTTCCTGGCCATCTTCATGATGGTCCATGGACCATGGCTGTGGGTAAGCCTCGCCCTGCTGGGCATCGCCAGCTTCGCCACGGCACCCACAACCATGCTGATCGGCCAGGACCTATTCCCCAACAACCGCTCCATGGGTTCGGGACTCGCCCTCGGGGGTGGAAACGCGGTAGGAGCCTTCGTGATCTTCGGCTTCGGCTTCGTGGCGGCAAGTATGGGGTTGGCGACACCG
>JAJYNT010000210.1 GCA_021786215.1 Chloroflexota bacterium
TGTGCGAGGGACTGACCTCGTGCATCAGGTGGCTCGGTTGTCCGCTGAGCGGGGATACAGGATGTTCCTGCTAGGGGGGGAACCGGGTGTAGCGGAAGCCGCCGCCGCCCGCCTGGTGGCGGAGAACCCTGGGCTACAGATCGCGGGGAGTTACGCCGGGATCCACAGTTCCGACCACGACGAGGAGACCATGGCCGTGATACGGGCGGCAGGTCGAGTAGACGTGATCCTGGTCGCGTACGGCGCCCCCAGGCAGGAGAAGTGGCTGGCCCGCAACCAGGCCCGGCTCGGAATCCCGATTGGAATCGGGGTGGGGGGAGTGTTCAACTTTCTCTCGGGGCGTAGCAAACGGGCGCCGCGCTGGATCCGGCAGCTGGAACTGGAGTGGCTCCATCGGTTGGTTACCGAGCCGTGGCGGTGGCGTCGCCAGCTGTCGTTGCCTACCTTCGCCTTGGCGGTGATGTTGGAGATGGTGAGGGGAAACCGGCCGGTAGTGACCGCGGACGGCCCAGAGCTTTGAGGGTCACCGGCCGGTTGTATGGCCACACGCGCATCAAGGTGCAGGCTGTTCGATCTCCTCTTCTATCTGTGAGACGATGATCTCAGCCAACCGGACGGCGCCGTCGAAACCGAAGGCGGGGGAGTAGAGCCAGGCGTTGCGTGGGTTGTTCACACGGCCGATTATCCGTGGAATGCCGAACTCCCTCTTGCCCAGCAGCCCGATCACCAGATTGTCCTCATCTTCCCCGGTGACGGCTGCCAGCGCCTGGGCGTCCCTGGCCCCGACATCCCTCAGCACCGACGGATCGTTGCCGTCCCCCTGGATCACCCTGACGTTGCCCTTGGCGAACCGGCGGGTGAGCTGCTGGGCCCGGTCGGGTCGCTTCTCGATCAAGACCACCTTGTGGCCCTTGCCGGCCAGCTCCTCCGCCAGATAGAAGCCTATCCTTCCGCCACCGACTACCAGTACTTGCATCGAAACCTCCCAACTGTTCAGTAGTAACGACTTCGATCGTTGGTTTCTGGCGTCTCCTTCGAGGGCGAACGACTAAAGTCGTTACTACGAGTCCTGCTGTGCCGTCACGGGTGGATGATCTCCTCCAGCTTGGTGAGCGACCCCGCCTCCACGGCCACGTACACCAGGTCCCCTTCGGTCAGTTGGGTGCCGCCGGTGGGGATGAAGGCCCGTCCATCCCTTACGACGGAGACCACGTTGAACCGGGAGGGACTGATCATCTCCGCCGCCGTGTATCCGGCCAGCCGGGGTGGAACCCTGAACCGGATCAATTCCACCTCGCCACTTCCAAAGGTGAAGCTGCTGACCATGTCCGGGGTGACTAGCATCTCCCGGATCTCGTTGGCGCCCCAGATGGTGGGCGAGATGGTGGGTATGCCCAGGCGGCGATAGATTTCGGCCCTCTGCGGATCCGCGATGCGGGCGACGATCTTGGGGACTCGGAAGACGTTGCGGGCGATCATTGCCGCGACGATGTTGGTGTTGTCCCCGCTGGTGACCGAGGCGAAGCCGTCGGCCCGTTCGATGCCGGCCTGGACCAGGATATCCCGATCGAAGCCGACTCCCTCGATGGCCTTTCCCCGAAAAGCTCTGCCCAGACGATGGAAGGCATCGGGGTTGCAGTCTATGACGGCTACCGCGTGTCCGTGCACGGACAGGTCGGTGGCCAGGTTGGCACCCACCCGGCCGCACCCTACAATCACCACTCTCATTTCACGCCTCCCCCGGTCGATATCTCCGCCGAGCTACCAGCTTTCGAATCTCGTCGGCGGCAAAAATAAGAGGTGGCCAGATCAGCAGGAAGAGTCCCTCCCGCGGGCTCAACGGTGTCGTGTTGAAGATCGGCTGCAGAGGCGGCAGGTACACCACTATCAGGAAGATGGCTATCGCTACCAGGATGCCGACGTTCAACAGCTGATTGCTGAAGAGCCCGATGCTGAACACCGACACCAGGCTCGTTCGTGATGTGAAGGCATTGCCCAGCTGCGCCGCCACGATGCCGCCATAGGTCATGGTGGTAGCCGTGGCGTAGATCGGTCCGGAGTTGGGCAGCGGCAAGCCCGGGTGCCAGCCGTTGATCCAGTAGGCGTAGAAGAAGCTGGCCATGCCGGCCAGGGCCGCGATTGACCCCAGGAACAGGTAGCCCCTACCCAGCACAAAGGGACCGAGGATCGGCTTCCGCTGGGCGGAGGGAGGGCGCTCCATGACGCCCGGCTCCGGAGGCTCTGTACCCAGGGCAAGGGCCGGCACCTGCTCGACCCCCAGGTCGATGGTGAGGAGCTGCAGCACCGTCAGGGGGAGAGGGAGCCCTAACACCACGTACAGCACGTAGGGCACCAGCTCGGCGAAGTTGGCCGTGATGAAGTAGGAGAGGAACTTCTTGATGTTGTCGTAGACCGCGCGGCCCTGCTCGACCGCTGCCACGATGGTGGCGAAGTTGTCGTCGGCTAGGACCAGAACGGCCGCCTCCTTGGCCACGTCCGTGCCGGCGATCCCCATGGCCACCCCGATGTCCGCTCGCTTCAGGGCCGGCGCGTCGTTGACCCCGTCCCCGGTGACGGCCACGGTCTCACCCAGATCCTTGAAGGCCCCGACGATCTGCATCTTCTGCTCCGGGGCCACACGGGCGAAGATGACCTCCCCCCGCTGCAGGGCAAACCGCAGGTCGGAATCCGACATCCCGGCCAGCTCTGCCCCGGTGATGATCCGGGGCTTCTCCGTCTCTATCATCCCGATCTTTCTGGCGATCGACTCCGCTGTCAGGCCATAGTCGCCGGTCACCATCACCAGACGAATGCCTGCAGAGCGTGCCTCCCGGACGGCGTCGGCCACCCGGGGCCTAGGCGGG
>JAJYNT010000278.1 GCA_021786215.1 Chloroflexota bacterium
ATCTGGATCGGCTGAGGCCATGGTCAATATTGCCCTGCTGTTCATGGTGTATCGAATCATGGGCGGGCCATCTACCGGGACGATAGCGCGCCTGCTCACCGTCGCACGCGCAGCGGATCTGGTGGCAACCGGTATCGCGTTGCTCGTTCTGCTCTTCGCGGTGGCCATCGTGTTCAGGGTGTACCGCCAGAGCGGCGCGATTATGGCGGTGCTCGCCCTGGCGGTCTGCTGGGGACTCGTCAGTTCGATGCCGATGGTTGACATGGAAGTCTATGACGGGCTATCTCTGCAGGCGCTGGCGAAGCTTGCCGTGGGGCTGGCTGTGCTGGTCACCTTCTTCGCCGTGCACGGCAAGGTACAGACGGAGGTGCGCGAGTTCGTCATACCGCTGGTGGAGCAACCTCTCAGCGGGATGCAGCGGGGCCGCACTCCCGAGGAATCGGCTGCGCGACGAACCATGATCGGTCGAGCCATCGATGGCCTGGTCAACGTGTTCTACCTGATGGTCGGCTATCCGATCATCGCGGCGCCGTTGCGCCAGGTGCTGAATGGTCTCATTCCGCAACGTGTCGCGGCGGTGCTGATCACCCTGGTTGTGGCCCTCGTCGTCGCCCTGCTGGTGTTGAAGCTGCGGGCGGCCAGCGGGGTTTTCCCGGCGACCCTCGGCCTGCTCCTCTCATCGCCGCTGTTGATGGGTCTTCCGTTTTTCGAGGAGGGCATGCTAGGCGGCACCTCCCTGCAGTGGGCAGCCAACTTGGTCATTGCGCTGGGAGTGCTTGCCATATTCCTGAGCATTCGCCGGCGGGTGCAGGCGGCGGCGCGTGGGATTATCGTGCCCGCCATCGATCACCAGGTGAGCAGCATTCTGACCTCAAGCAGCGAGTCTCAGGCGCAGGTGAGGCACAAAGCACTCGGGAGCGCTTCGGACACGCTGGTCAACGTGCTGTATCTGGTGCTGGCATACTTCGCGGCCGTGCGTCCTGCCGCCGACGCAGTATCGAATGCAACCAACCTCGTCTGGGTGAGCGTGCTCGTCTACGCCGTCTTCCTGCTGGCCTCTCTCTTGGTGTTGCTTTCCTTCGTGCGCCGTCTGCTGCCGATCCTGCGTCCGCCCCATCAGCCCAAAGTCGCGGCGGTATCTGTGCCCGGACGGGCAGCCTAGATTTGAGGCAGGTGGACATGCCCACACCGGCGTCTCGAAGGCGCGCGGCAATGTCTTCCGATCGAGGCTAGGGCGATGCAAGAATCTGGCGTATGGCCTGGTTGCTCAGCGCATAGGACTGGACCGTCGTGCTGGCGAGCCTGGCGGCGCTATCTGGTCGGATCGAGAGCCTGAACAGCACGTAGGCAAGCGAGATGACGCTCGGAGGATCCAGCGTGATTGGGAGCAGTTCCTCACGGCTCGAGCGAAACCGACCCTGGCCACCGAGCGCTCGCACGACATCCCCGAGCAGAGACAAAGGGGTGCGGTGCCGGGCCCCGGTCTGGAGCAGGGCCATCAGGAGCATGTGGCTGCGCATACCACCGTGCCCGGGTGGCTGTGGATCTACCTTCTCCCCAAGTGATATCCTCGTCAATATGTCGGCGAGATTGACGCCGCTGAAAACTCCATTCATGGGCTCGACAAGTCGGGGGTTTGCATCGATGAACTCCGGGATGCCGGTCCGGTGATCGAAGTAGTAGTCGAAGGAAAGCGCTCCGTGCCACTCGAGATGGTTCCCGAGGCGTTCGACGTAGTCCCGCACAACCGGACGATAAACGCTCCGCTTTGAGATATCTCCTCCTCCGCTGCCCTCCTCCACCTGTTGATAGCCATGCCAGGCGACGAGCACCCCATGGTCGAAGATCGATTGGACCCTCTCTAGCGACCCACGGGCCGGCTGTTGGACGAGGATCTCACCTTGTCCATTCAGGAAGTCCTGTCTCCTCAGCCTGTCGATTGCGTGTTCGAGTTGTTCCTGTGAGTCGATTCGCCACACTCCGCTGGTCGCGGTTCCGTAGGGGGTCTTGAGGTAGAAGGGAAAGTTGGCCTGTGCGCGCAACTCGGTTTCAGAAGTCACCAGCTCGGTGTCAGGGTGTGGAATGGCAAGCTGTCGGAGCAAACGGACAAACGACGCCTTGTCCTGCGCCTGGACAAATGAAGGGAAATCCGCGAGCGCAAGGCCTACGTTGCTGGGGAAGCGGTCTCTGAAGCGAGAGAAGAGGAAAGCTTGTTCATGGATCGGCAGGAGCACGTCATAGTCTCCGGTTGCAAGCTGGTGAAGGACGAAGTCGAGGTAAGTGAATGGATCTTTCCCCACCGCGGGACAGCGATAGGTTCGCCGAACGAACCTGGAGAAACGTCCCAGACAAAACGAGGAAGGGTCACAGACATCCACGACGTGCCCGGCGATACCCAACGCGGTGACCGCCTCGCGCGCGGACAGGCTGGATCCTTCGGATAGCAGGATTCTCATCGTCCGGTTCCCTGGTTCTGTTGTGCCTGCAGCATTGTAGCAAGACCGACCGACCCTCGACCATCGTCCCCCGGTGAAGGGACCGATAGTGTGATGGAGTGCGGGGTGAGTCATCCCCATCCGAGCGGCCGGAGACCGCGGAAGGCGGGCATGCCGCACAACCGCTTCAAATCGGCCGTTCCACGGTAGTAGACTGTAGCCACATCAGTGTGATCCTCGGAGGGTCTTGCCGTGGAGACGAACAGGCTGACAACTGTACTCATGCGAAGCATGGCCTTCAAGCTGGTAGCGGCTTTCGCGGTGGTCGCCCTGGTGGGAGTGCTGATCGTGGCCTTTCTCGCTAACCACCTCACCTCCAGCGCCTTTGGGAGCTACGTGGAACAAGGGGCCCTCGCCCAGGACCAGA
>JAJYNT010000358.1 GCA_021786215.1 Chloroflexota bacterium
TTCGCCATGAACCCCGGTTGGTAGTGCTGGACCTCAACCTGCCGGTTATGGATGGACTGGAGGTCTGCCGCCGTCTGCGGAAGGATTCGGCAGTTCCCATCATCATGCTCACCGCGCGAGACGAAGAAGTCGACAAACTGATTGGCCTCGAGCTGGGGGCCGATGACTACGTCACCAAGCCTTTCAGCCCCAGGGAAGTTGTCGCCAGGGTTAGAGCAGTGCTGCGCCGGATCGGGCAAGCGCCCCAAACAGCCCAGGAGACCCTAAGGGCCGGTGACTTGACCCTGGACTTGGCCCGCCATCAGGCTAGGCAGGGCAAGCTGCTGCTGGAGCTCACGCCCACCGAGTTTCGGCTGCTGGAGGTGCTGATGAGCCATCCGGGCAGGGTGTTTAGCAGGCTTCAACTGCTGGACCAGGTCCAGGGAGAGGCTTTCGAGGGATACGAGCGCACTATTGACGCCCACGTAAAGAATCTGCGGCAGAAGATCGAGCCCGATCCCCAACGCCCAACCCACATCCAGACCGTTTACGGTGTTGGTTACAGGTTTGCAGAGCATCCCGATGCGTAGCGCTACCTTCCACTTCACCCTGCCCGCACCCTCCTACCCGCTCTAAGCAACAAGTCCATGTATAACCCTTATCCCCGCTTGTGCATGGATCCAAGTAGTAGTATCATATTCTCAAGTCCAGTCAATCGTACTAACCTATGCTCGCTGCTTCAATGCGAATCTTATCTCCGGTTTCGGCATAGAGGGCGTGTTCCCGGTTTACCGATATCCAGGAGATCAAATGACCGAACAGCATCCATCGGCGACCGATAGCCATCTCCTTCTCCACTTGGCCGAGCACGCTGCAAGCGCACTTGAGAACGCCAGGCTGTACGAAGAAGCGCTAAGCAGGGCGAGGGAACTGGAGATGCTGCTTCACGTCAGCCAGATCGTCTCCTCCACGATAGACCTGGATGAAGTGCTGCATCTCCTGGCCAACGAACTGGTCAACTCGCTCCGGGTCACCTTCTGCCACATTTCGTTGCTAGATGAGAGCGGCAAGCGACTGATAATCAAGGCAAACACGAGGGCGTCGGCCCGACCCGACGTGATGAGGCAGATAGCGCTGGAGATCCCCCTGGATCGAGCACCCGGATTGAAGAGGGCGCTGCGCGGTGGCCAGCCGCTGCTGCTGGGACTTGACCTGCCGTCGCACGAGCTGGACCTCGACGAACTGGAGCTCATAGCCGATCAGGCCACTGAGTCGATGCTGCTAGTACCTCTGATCGCTCGCGAGCGCGTTCTCGGCATGGTGGTAGTGGGGGAACAGCGGCGCTCCGACCGCGCGCCCATCACCCCTCAAAAGATCGCCCTCTGCCAGGCGATGGCCACGCAGGCCGCTATGGCGATAGAGAAGGCAAGACTGTTCTCCGTGAAATCGGATTTTCTCTCCATGATCTCCCACGAGTTGCGATCACCCCTGGCCAGCATCAACGCGTCGGCGGAGTTGCTTCGCAGGCGGCCGGACGGTCCGAGATCGGCTGAGCTGCTTGAGCTGATCCAAAGGCAGACACTTCGGTTGGGCAGCTTCCTCGAGGATCTCCTGAACGTGTCCAGGCTGGATGAGGGGGCGCTCGAGCTCAGGCTGGAGCCATTGCCACTCCTGCCGTTGCTCAGTCACGTCATCGCGATGGCGCAGGCCACAACCAACATCCATGCCCTGCAACTGAAATCCGAGGAGGATATCCCTCTTGTGATGGCCGATCCTCGCAAGGTCGAGGTCGTTGTTGTCAACCTTCTCCGCAATGCCATCAACTACTCGCCGGCCGGGGGAGTAGTGACGGTGGAGGTTTGCCGCCAGGGGGATGAAAAGGTAGCCGTGAGCGTGGAGGATCAGGGGATCGGAATCCCCACGGATCAGCTGGATCGCGTCTTCGATCGCTTCGCAAGACTTGGGAACGATTATGCCGATGCCGTGCAGGGACACGGCCTCGGCCTCTACATCGCCCGAGGCATAGTGGAGCAGCACGGGGGAAGCATATGGGCAGAGAGCCGAATGGGAGAGGGATCTCGGTTCTCCTTCACCCTCCCAACATTTCGGGAGGAGGCGGCGACGAAGACAGGAGACTGAAAGGGGTAGAATGGATGGCACCAACGATCCTGCTCGCCGACGACGACGAGCTGCTGGCCGAGGTGGCCAGACTCGCGCTCGAGGAGGCAGGCTACGACGTGACTGTGGCCCGCGATGGTCTGGAGGCCCTGAAACTGGTGCAGCAGGGGCAGCCTGACCTGGTGATCCTGGACGTGATGCTGCCGCAAATGGACGGCTGGGAAGCTTGCCTCCACATGCGGGAGACCTCGGATGTCCCAATCCTGATGCTAACGGCCAAGGACGAGGAGGGGAACAAGCTGAGGGGTCTGCAGGGTGGCGCCGACATCTACATGACCAAACCGTTCGATCTGGCCGTGTTGGTGGCCCAGGTAGGTGCCCTGCTCCGGCGCAGTCGACTGGCCGCCGGGCTGCCGAAGCATGTGGAGGTTGCCGTTGGCGATCTTCGGGTCGACCTGCCCCGGCAGCAGGTGACACGGGCCGGGCAACCGATAGAGTTGACCCCCACCGAGTTTCGACTTCTAGCAACCCTGGCGTCCAGGGCAGGCGAGGTAGTTCCACACCAGGAACTGCTCACTCAGGTTTGGGGTCCAGAGTATCTGGAAGAAGAGGCCTATCTCAAGCTGTACGTCTGGTACCTTCGGCAGAAGGTTGAAGAGGACCCGAGCCATCCCCGCTACATCCTCACAAAGCGAGGGAGGGGCTACTACCTCACGGCCAACGGCTCACCGGACCGAGCCGCGCGTCGCCCCGAATACGTCCAACCCGAAGTCTAACCAAATTCTGACCGGCAACCAGTTGCTTCTTCTTCGACGGCTAGGGTATAAAGGTCGTGGCTCACATCGCTGTTGCAGCCATCATCGATGCGGATGAAAGTCGGGTTGGACCGGGCAAACCCCGCGAGAAGCGGTGGGAGGCGTTCGACAATCTGGGCGTTGAGGGGGACACACCGGCAATAGGAACCACGAGCCGGAACAGTGCGAGCTAACAGAAAAGAGAGAGCCCCAAAGCGGCTGCCACCGCTGGGGCTCGGAGCAAAGGGGACGTTGGGACACCCTCCTTGCTGTGCCCGATGGTAGCACGGGACCGGCAAGGAGTCAAGTGGTCATGTTTGGTCCTGTTGCTAACCCCTTCTCTTTCCTCTGATTGTTCTGCTTCCGGTTCGCCCCCCAAGCCGTGGTGTACTCCTTGGATCACCTCCAGTTCGTCTGCGCCGAGATCGTTCCAAAGGCGGGTCCAGGGCACGCAACGCGGGCAAGCGGTGTTGCGGCCTGGCGGGCGTGAACATGCCAGAGGGCATGTTCACGGGGGAGTGACGCTTCGCTCGCTATCGTCACTCCCAGAACTATCAAAGACTTCTTGATACACACCTAGAAAGCGAAGCAAGTGCGTTCGGCCAGCCGAGAACCCAGGCGCAGGCAAGTCCGGGGACCCGCTCTGGGGCGGCCCTGCTCCAGCGATTCCACGGACTCGCAAGCCCTGGTTAGACGGAATAGGGACGCGGTCGATGCCGCGCCCCGTACCAGATACACCCGAGGGCCCCCGGCCGGCGATGCGGCAGCCCCTGGGTGTTCGCCCTGGGTCTGGAAGCCCCGCTCGCCTGCGCCGGATCCAAGTATCGGGCGCACCGGCCTCGGGGTCCAGCCTCAGGAACAGCTCAGGAGGTAGCCAAAGGGTTGAATGCTTACCGAGCAGCGTCAGTAGCTAGGTGGGGAATGTAGAGAAACTCTCGAGGAGGAACTCCAGAAATGAGTAAGCGATCATTCAGGATGGCAGCCGCCGGATCGGTCCTCGCCATGGCGTTGACCGTCCCGTCGGCATTCGCCTGGGGCGGTTTCGAGCTGGAAAAGAACTGCGGTACCGGGTTCGGTCTGCTGGACTCGACCCAGTGCAGTTACGCCGTCGCGGCCCCCAGCGGCCACCAGGACACCGGCGACCAGACCGCACGTAATCTCAACGTGGCTGTCCCGATCCAGGCCGCGAGCCAGACGCAGCTCAACACTCAGTCGGCTAACGCCAATGTCGACCAGAATGCGCACCAGGGCTTCCAGATCCCGATCGCCGCGGCGGTGGCGGTGTCCGGCTCGTCGACCTCCTACGGTCACGAATCGGACGTGCATCTGAACGCCCCGCAGACCGCTGACGCGGGCAACCACGGCAGCATGACCGTGAGCTCCGGGACCGGCAGCGCCAACATCGATGACAGCGCCAACGGCGACACCACGGCGACCGGTGGCAACACCAGCAACCGCCAGGGCGCCAAGTCGGAGATCGAGGGCAAGGACGCGGTGGCCAGCGCGGCGGGCGCTCATGCCAACGGCGGGGACGGCGGCAATGCCAAGGGCGCCAACGGTGGGGATCAGTACGGCTCCGGCAGGTCCGGTTGGGCCGTGGCCGCAACCCTTGGCATGCCACAGTCCGAGGGCGGCGCCGGCGGCAACGGCGGAGGCCAGAACAATACCCAGACCTCCGGCAACAACGCCGATACCAACAGCAATGGCGGCAGCGGCATATTGGGCGCCGGCGGCAGCGGCGGAGCCCAGAACAACAACCAGACCTCCGGCAACAACGCCGATACCAACAGCAATGGCGCCGCGGGAGGAGCGGCTGGCACATCCGGGACGATCGGCAGCGGCGCCTCGACCGGTGCTGGCCATGCGGTCAACAACGCTGATGGCGGCTCCAACACCGGCGGTGACGGCGCCGCGGGCGGCATAGCGGGCAACATCTCCCTGGCCAAGAACGTGGGTGATAATGCCACCTCCACGGCCACCAACACCGCCAACTCCGGCGACTCGACCATGGGCAACACCTACGGCAACTCCGTGCTCGGTGGCGTGACCGGCTACAACAGGACCGAGGGCGCGATGGTCGGTGGCACGGCGGCGAACGTGGTGGGTGTCACGGTCAATCAGTCCGGGAGCTCCACCTCCACGAGTGGCCAGGCCGTCCAGAACGGGGACCCCTCGGCCAGCAGCCAGAACTGCCTGACCCAGAACGGCTACCCGGACGTGCACCAGAGCCAGAACCCCGATCAGTCCAGCAGCATGACCAGTGGGAGGGTCAGCCAGTCGGGCAGAAACCTTCAAACCGGACCCACCCAGACCGTTAGCAGCGGCCGGCAGGTTGTGGACGGCTCTGCCCGCAGCGGCGCCGTCGTCGCGTTCCCCTGGTAGTCCCAACCCCAGGTAGGTAGGCAGGAGGGGTCGGTCTAGCGGGCCAGGCCGGCCCCTCCCAATCCGGGGCAACAGGGCTCGGGCAATTTCAGGAAATCCCGGCAGAAGGAGAGCGAAGGATGCGGTTGATTGCGGACGGCAGACTGGCTTGGGCCCTCGCCCTCGCCGCGGCGCTTCTTTGGGCTGTGGCCGCCCCCGCAACCCTCGGCAGCTTCGCGGGGCAGGAGGGAGGCCCCACGGACACTCCCACGCCGGCGATCCAAACCGCGGACGCCGCCGAGGGCGGATCAACCCCCGAGCGGCAGCCCCAGACGACGAGCAGCCCCGTGAATCCCATCGTGCCCCAGGCGGCAGGCGAGCTGCAGTGCCAGCCCGCCCAGACGCCAGAACCCATCGCGGCTACAAACGGCCCGGCCACCTCGAACCAGCCGTCATCCCTAGAGGCAACCTTTCGGCTCTGTCCTGGCGGACCGGATCCTCAGGCCGAGCGGGCAATCGAGCAGTTGATCAACGGTCGCAGCTTCAAAGCAAGGCTGGTCAGCCGAACGGACGGCTGCGCCGATCTCACCATCGCCGTACCATCGCAATCATCCGCCGGCTCCTTCATCGGCCGGCAGAGCACCAACCTGTCAGTAGCGACCGGCTCGGGTTCCATCGGTGGCGTCATATCGGTCCAGATCGTGACGGAGAACGGCGTGACCAGAGCAGCCGTCAACGAGCCGCTACCCGGGCCAACCGCCACCCCAACACCCACGACGGTAGTGCCGGCTCCCACCGCGACCCCCACGGCGCAACCGGCAGCTCAATCCCCTTCGGCCAGCTCGTCCGGCGGACAGGCCACATTTAGGTTGTGCGGTGGACCCGACCCGCGGGCCGAGCGGGCAATCGAGCAGTTGATCAACGGTCGCAGCTTTAACGCAAGGCTGGTCAGCGGAAGCGACGGCTGCGCCGACCTCACGATAACTGTGAGCCCACAATCGTCTTCAGCCCCTTCCAGCGGAAGTCAGAGCACTCAACTCAACATCTCCTCTGGTTCCGGCGGCGGCGTCTCTCTTCAGATCGTCACGGAGAACGGTGTGACGAAGGCAAAGATCGGAGCAGCTAGATGAGACCTCTCGCCTCTATTCGACTGACCGTGTGGAGATCGGCACGATCCCGGCGGCGGCTACGTTCAGCCGTGGCGATCCTGGCGGCGGCGACCCTGACGCTGAACCCGATCCTCAGCATGGTGGCGCTCTCGGCGGAAACGGCACCTGCTCCCACGACACAGAACACGGCGCCATCCTCTCCAAGCGGCAGCACGAGCGCCACCACATCCAGCGCGGGAAGTAGCACGGCCTCCAGTCCATCCACCGGCGCCAGCAGCGGGGGCAGCAGCTCGTCCACCTCTACCGGGGCAAGCACGAGCCCAAGCTCTCCGTCCTCATCCGGGGGGAGCACCACCAGTTCAACCGGCTCCACTGCCGGGGGGTCGACCACCACAAGCAGCAGCCCGACGACATCAAGCAGCACGCAGCCACAATCGACGGCTTCCACCTCCACCGGGAGCGCGCCGGCCGGGGGCGGAAGCTCGACCAGCGGCACCACATCCACGCAAAGCTCTCCGACCAACCCATCTGCGACCAGCCAGACCACGTCTGGACCGGTCTCGACGGCGGCACCGGCCCCGAGCGGAATCGCGGCCGCCCCGACTTCGACCTCGGAACAGGCTCAGACAACCAGCAGCGGATCCAACACCAGCACCCAGCAGAGCAGCACCCAAGCGACTAGCGGCAGCCCGAGCACCAACGCGGTGCCAAGCCCCGATCCCATCCCCTCCGTCACCGCGGCACCGACCAATAACCAGCCCGCGGTGGCCGCCACGACGGGGGACGCAACGTCGAAGAGCGGGCAGTCGCAATCGTCGCAGATGAACACGCAGGTCTCGTCGGCCACCACGAGCGGCGGAAGCGGCTCCGTTTCGGTGGCGAACGATGCTTCCACAACGGTGAACCGCTCGGGCGATTCCAGCGCCCAGAGCGGGATGGCGATCGCGCTAACCCCAACCTCGACGCAGCCCGCCAGCGCGACGACAGCCAGCGCGGCAGCCAGTCCAACAGGCCAGCCCATCAACGGGCGGACCCTCGCGACCTCCGGGGGTGCATCGGCCACCGGCATTCAATCCCAGAACGTGGTGAACAACAGTGCCAGAACCTCGGTCCAGGTTGACGGCACGAACAGCGGGAACATCACCGTTCAGTCCACCAACCGAGTCTCCATAGTGGAGGGAGCGCAGTCCAGCGCTCGCTCGGGCAACAGCCTGGCGGCCCCAGCCGGGACCCCGGTGCCCACGATTTCGCAGGTGGCAACGCCTTCGCTCACCAACGCGGCGGGCCCCACCAGCGCACCCGCGACCAAGACAGGCCTCACGGCCCAAAATCAGGTGAACCTCCAGGCCACCATGACGGCTGTTCCCGCCCCGAGTGCCACCGGGACGGTGACGATCAATCAATCGGCACAGGCGGTGATACAGAACAGCGCCGGGTCGGTAGCCACGTCGCAGCCGGTCTCGGCCAGCCCAGCAACACCCACCCCGACCAAGGTCGCGCCGCTTACCGATGCCGCGCCATCACCAACAGCGGCCCTCACCGCCACCACTACAGTGCAGCCGGCAGCCACCCCGGCCAATCAGACCCCAACGCCCCAGCCGAAGAACGCCTCGCATGCCTCCAGCGGATCGGCCGAGGCCACGGGACTGATAGCACAGAACGTCGTCAACACGAACGCCGACGTGAACGTCACGGTCCACGGCCAGAACAAGGGCCTCATCAAGGTCATCGTGCAGTCCATCACCCAGATCTTCAACTTCGGGTGGGCCATGGCTAGCTCGGGCGACACCATAGCCATGAACGGCGGGGCGCCCGGCACGGCTACCTCCACTACGGCAGCCTCCCCAATAACCGGGGCGAGTGGCCACACTCGGGCCGTCGGCGCAAAGGTGACCAACGACGTCAACATCAACAATTCGACCTCGGTCAAGGTAGCCGGGGACAACCACAACCCGATCAACCTGTTCGTGGACCTGTTCGCCTGGATTGGCAATGCGGGATACGGGTGGGCGCAATCGGGAGATGCCCAGGCAAACGGTGTCCCCGGTTCCTCGGGCCAGTCTTCCGGTGAGGTATCCGCCCAGAGCGGCTCCGCGCGAGCTACTGGGTTGGACGCCACGAACCACGTGAACATGTCGGCATCCGCCGCGGTGGATGTCGAGGGCTCCAACTACGCGGACATATTCGTCCAGGTCAGGTTCTTCAGCTACATCTGGAACCAGGGCGCAGCGCTGGCGGCCTCCGGCAACAGCCGGTCGATCAACGGCCCGGCCGGCTCCACGACCGCCGCCCCCGGCACGCGGAGCAGTGGGGCGACCAGCAGTGGCTCGACCAGCGGCGACAGCAACTCCGGCGGCAGCTCGGGAGGATCCAGCTTCCAGTCGGCCCTCGCCAGAAGCGGTGATGCCCAGGCGATGGGGCAGAACTCCTCGCTGCAGATCGCTTCCGCCCAGTACGCCAACGGCAACGGCTCGGGTCCCGGCTTCAACGTGGAGCTGCCACCAATCAGCAACGCCCTTCCTGATCCGCCGGCCACGCCCACCGTGGATCCGAAGCTATCCGGTACGCTACAGCCGCTCCTCAATATGGTGGCCGGCGTGCAGGCTCAGTCCGGAAACGCCTCTTCCTCCGGTTTCCAAACCGGGGACTCGGCGCTGAACGTGCAGATCAGCCACGCGGCCAACCCCGGCAGCGATCAGGCCACAGCTACCAACTCCTTCGAGTTCAATGCGTCGACCACCGGGAATAGCAGCGCCAGCACAGGCTTCGCGGGCGTCAACGCGACCCCGACGCCGGTGCCAACCCCCAGCAGCCAGGGCTCTGGCGGCAGCAACTCGCGGTCCGAGTCCCGGGGGCACTCATCGAGTCAATCGGTCGAGAACTACCTGGAGCTGTACCAGGTCAACTGGGCTGGAGGGAACCCTCCCGCTGAAGGGTTCCACTCGCAGGTCAAGGTCGGCATCCCCTCCCAGTGGCCCGAGTGGGACCAGCCCCCTATGCCTGCCCAACTGATGGTCTTAGCACCACGGGTCGAGGGCACTGCCCCCCGAATCGGTAGGGCATGGTCCGAGCTCACCGCTCCGATTGTAACGGCATGGTCGGACGTCAACCCCCTGGGCATTTGGCCCAAGCTCGAGTTGCCACCGATGCCGGGACAGTCGGCCGGACGGGATCAGTCGGGGCCGGTACCGGCCTTCGGCAACCCCGATGGTGGAATGCGAGGTCCGCTCGAAGCCTTCATCTGGAGCATCCTGGGGATGATGACGCTTGGAGCCGTCGGGAGTCGAAGGGGACGCAACTGGATGACGATGTGGGCTCAATCCTGGCTGCGACAGGCCATGGCTGCCGCCCGTCTCATCATGGGACTGATCCTGTCCTAACGACCTCGGGAGGTGAACGAGAGTCTATGCTGAATATGAATGGATTGATCCATCGAAAGACGATTTTGCCCGTGGTGTTGATCGTGCTGCTGACGCATGGCACGCTCCCCGTGGCCGCCGCCACGGCGAGCGCTTCTTCCAACCAGCTGCAACTGGTGAAGCTGGCCGCGGTGCCGCCCGATCCAAACGCCCCTCCCGGATCGATAAAGTTCCAGGCTCAGGTCAATTACACGCTGGACGCCTCGCCATCGGGCTTCCTGGCGCTTTTCGCCTTCGAGGACAACTCCCAGCGATCGAGCCAGCACAGCTCGGACCCGATCGCCATCAATGCCGGAGCCGGACAGACAAACTTGGACATCCAGTACGTGCCGGTTCATCAGGTGAAGACCCTCACGCTGGTAGCAGGTCTCTTCAACCAGGATCAGCGGCTGCTGGGCTGGGTATCCACCAATCCGATGCCGCTGGCCAGTTGGACGGCCCGGATCCAGTTTCAGGAGGCGATGGCATCCAGGCTGGACAGAAACTACGCCGCCGCCGTGGACCGCCTGACCCAAGCGATCCAGGCGTCACCCGACACCGGGAACCTCTATTACTGGCGCGCTGACTCCCGAGTTCGCCTCGGCCAGTACGACGATGCCATCCATGACTACGGCAAGGCGCTCGAGCTGATGCCGGAGCACCGGGCCAGCATGCTGGGCCGGGGCGTGGCCTGGCTCTGGGAGAACCAGCTAGATCCAGCCGTAAAGGATCTGACCGCGGCGATTGACTCGAGCAGCGACCCGGACAGCGTGACCGCGTGGGCACACAGGGCCCGAGGCATAGCGAACGCCGCCTTGGGCCGGCCGGCCGAGGCGATAGCCGACTACGAAGCCTACCTGTCGATGAGCCCCCAGGCCTCGGATAGTGCCGAGGTACAGGGGTGGATTGATCAGCTGCAACCATTGGTCACGTCCAACCAATCGGGACAAACCGGGCAGTGATGCACAGCTGGTCGCTGCCGGAGCTCCGACGTCGGAGCAGGTCGGCGTTCCCGATAGCTGAACGATAGAGTAGAAAGTTGGGAGGTGGTGGTTCATGAACGGAAAGGGGGCCAGAAAGCAGGAAGCGGGCCCGCGGGACGCGGTGCGCGACCGAATGAGGATGGCGGGACTAACGGCGACGATGGTCTGTCTCCTCGCGGGCCTGTCTGTCGGTTCGGCGTTGGCACAGTCGCCGAATCCGAACGTGGGGAGCCTGGAGAGCGCGATTAACCAGATTGGGCAGAAGGTAGATCCGCCGGCCTCTCCGAGCCAATCAAACCAGAGCGTGTCCAGCGGCAAATCCACCTCCCAGGGGAACGACAGCGGCGGCGGGCTTGGCCAAGTGGAGAAGTCGGTGAGCAACACGGTGGAGAAACAGATCCAGCCGACGGTGGAGAGCAGGGGCAATCAGCTCGACAAGTCCACGGAAAACCGCGGCAACCAGGCGTGGAACCTGGTGGACAGGCAGATCCAGCCGACGGTGGAGGCGATTGGGGAAAAGACCCCCACTCCCACCCCAGCACCTCCAACCGCCACTCCCGTAGCCCCGACGGCCACCCCAGTGCCCCCGACGGCCACCCCCACAACGCCACCCAGTAGCCCCCCTTCTGGTGGCGGTGGCGGTGGCAGTAGCAGCGGAAGCGGGCAGGGCAACAGCAGCGGCGGGTCCCCGGCAGTCGAAGCAGCTGTGGCCGCGGCCGCGCCCCCGGCTGCACCCCAGTTTGGGCCGGCGCCGGAAGCAATCAGCGCTCAATCCTCACCGACCCCTGATCCCACGGCGCAGCCAACGCCCCAGATCGCGGCCGTGCAGCCCGGGGCGGCACCTGCCGTGGGGGTCCTACCGGTGACCGGCGGAACGGATCCCGCCCCGATGGCCGTCCTTCTTACCCTCCTGGCGGGCTCGGGGCTAGCCTTGCGCTGGCTGGCTGGAGAGCGTCCCTGACCAAAATGGGGCGGGGTGAGCTTTCGCCCCGCCCTCTCATTATCGGATGTCGAATCGATATGCGGCGATTGTTGAACCTGGTGGGCGATCTGCTGTTCGCGGTGGGGATGGGCGGTCTGGCGGTGATGGCAATAACGTCGCTGAACAGCCTGATCGAAATCGCGGGAGGACCGGGCGTACTGTCGGTCCCTATCGCAAGTATAGCCTCTCACACGGCAGTTTCGATTGAGGAGGCGATTTCCACTTCGGCCCTCGCTCACGACCGACAGGCAACGGCTGTTCCGAGCGCTGAGACGCAGACCGGGATCCCCGACGATGGAGGAAAGGGCTCCCCGACACCGGCCGCAACACCCACGGCGAGCGCCACGAGCACGCCGACGTTGCGACCAACACCCACTCCCGAGCCAAGACTACCTATCACGGGACTGCGTATCCCCAGCATAGCTCTGCAGACCAAGGTGGTGCCCGCCGAGTTCGTCGAGGGAACCGATGGCGGAAACTGGAACGTACCGGCCCTTGTCGCCGGCCACGCCGAGTTCACAGCGGGGGCAGGCGCCGCCGGCAATGGGGTTCTGATAGGGCACGTGGACAGCATTAGATCGGGTGATGTCTTCCACAACCTGTCGGGCGTGTCCATGGGAGACAGCGTCGAGGTGTGGAGCGGGAATCGCCGCTTTGACTATCGGGTGGTGGCGATATGGTCGGTGCCCAGGACCGACGGGACGGTGATGCAGCCGACCCCTAAGCCATCGCTCACCTTGATAACCTGCACCGGCCAATGGCTGCCATTGCAGCACGATTTCAGCCAGCGGCTGGTAGTTCGAGCCGAGTTGGTGCGCAAGTACTGACGGAGCAAGGCTCCATCTCTATTCTTGCCTCCTCGGGAGGCCGCAGGCCGCGAGACCCTTTCGGGGGCTGGCGGCAGGCGGATAAGGGGGAGGTGGCCGATGGCCACCTCCCCCGCATAGCTTCCCATGTCCGCTCTTGAGTTCAACAGATTGCGGAAAAACCCCTTGACATCGGGAAGAGAGGCGGCGTACTATACTGCCAGTTTGTATACAAGTATACGGGCATTTCGACTCCACATACCGCTCGTTCCTGGCCGGCCGGGCTGCAACTGTGGGAGGAATTCTCCCACGACGTTTCGGCGATCCAAGGAGCAGAAAGGAGAGCTACATGACATAGCCACCAGACGCATCGCAGCCACCACGAGACGATCGCGGACCCCTAACGACTACAGAGGAGGTTGCTGGTGTGGCCACGAAAGGCTTAACCGAAATCACCGTCTGGTATCGGGGGATCACCGAAGGAAAGATCTCCCGCGACATCGTCAACAGCCTTGCAAAAGCCGCGGAGAAGGAAGGCAATTTTACCCAGGCATTCGACAACTACGGTGACCTTCCAGACCGAGTCTACGTCCCCTGCCGCTCCTACGCCCGAATCAGCGACGCACCCATCGTGGAACCCTACCTGTACGAGAACGATCACCCCGCCATCGTGGCCGTCGTGGAGCCCACCATGATAAAGGGGGTCCCCGTGATCCGTGGGATCAGACCGGGGGGCGTCCTGGTGGTCAACACGGACAGGGAGCCCGAGGAGCTGCTCCAATTCCTCCAGGACACCGACATCAGCAAGCTGGCCGCCGTAGCCACCATCCGTGCCGGCGGTGGAGCGTTGGAGGGCGCCCTCGTCGGCATCGAGGGGGCCGTCGACCGCAGCGGCCTCGGGGGCGGAGCCGCCGGACCGATGGCCGGCGCAATCGCGAGGATCTCCGGCATCGTGAGCCAGGCCTCGCTGGAGGCAACGGTGGTGGATCCGGCCGGCGTGCGCAGAGGCTACGAGCAGGTCAAGGTGCACTGGTTGGGTGCCGAGGGCTACAACCCCGGCGAGGCACCTCAGCAGGAGCAGCGAGCCCTCGGCGAGGAGGTCCCTGCCATTATCCCCTCGCCAGTGGGTGAGAACTCCGGGATGATCACCGGAAACTGGCGCTTCCTCCGGCCAGTCATCGACCAGGAGAAGTGCACCCAATGCCGTGTCTGCGACATCTACTGCCCGGATGCCTGCATCACACCCGATCCCGCCGGCTTCACCGTAAACCTCAAGTACTGCAAGGGCTGCGGGATCTGCTGGACCGAATGTCCGGTGCAGGGAGCGATCACACCGGTTCCCGAGATGGACTTCGTTGGTGGCGTCGTCCGATTCTAACTTCGCTGGATGTGGCCGTGGGCTCAGGCTTGCGCAGCTAACGCAACCTCAGCAGCAAGGCTACACGAGGAGGATAGTGCAGTGGGCCAGAGACTTAAGTTGAGCGGCACCGCCGCGGTCGCACAGGCGGTCAAGGCCGCCGATGTTGACGTCATCTGCTCGTACCCCATCCGCCCCTACACGGGCACCATGATCGAACTCGCACGGATGGTGGCCGAGGGGGAACTGGATGCGGAGTTCGTACATGGCGAGGGCGAGCACGCACAGCTCAGCGTTGTGCTGGGCGCCTCGGCGGCAGGTGCTCGGGTTTTCACCGGCACCTCGGGTGTAGGCTTCACCTACGCCATGGAAGTCTACTCCCCTATCTCCGGCGAGTTCCACCCGGTGCAGTGCATGGTGGCCGACCGGACCCTGGACCCTCCGGGCGATTTCGGCTCCGAACACACCGAGGCGATGACGGCGCGGGATCAGGGTTGGATCATGGGATGGGCCGAGAGCCCCCAGGAGGCCTTCGACAACACTCTGATGTACTACCGCATCGGCGAGGACCCGCAGGTGTCTTTGCCCCAGTTCCCATGCCAGGACGGCTACTTCATCTCCCATATCCCGGACCTGGTGGAACTGCCGGAGCCCGGGCAGGTGGAGGCTTTCCTCCCGCCTTTCAATCCGAAGTTCTCCCTCGACACTTCCAATCCGGTCATCATGGGGCCCCAGTGCCGAGCCGACCAGGGCGCCGCCATCGAACTGGGCAGAACCAACGCCATGAAGCGGGCGCGAATGGTGATACCCGAGATCGTGCGTGACTTCGGACTCAAGTTCGGACGCCAATACGACCCCTTCGTGGAGAAGTACCGGACGGAGGACGCCGACTTCATCTTCGTCGGCCAGGGGGCTCACGCCCGAACCGCGAAGAGCTTCGCGGACATGGCCCGGGCCAGCGGCCAGAAGGTAGGGGTCGCGAGGCTTCGCTTCATGCGCCCCTTCCCCTACGAGGATCTGGCCCAGGCGGCCGGCCACGCCAGGGTAGTGGGCGTCATGGAGAACAGCAACTCCTTCGGCTCGGTGCTCGATTCGGGACCGGTGACCATCGAGACCCGCGCCTCCCTGTACGATCTGGAAAAGCGACCGAAGGTGCTCACCTTCCTGGAGGGGCTCGGCGGCGAGGTGGTTCGAGTGAACGACTTCGCATGGATGTTCAAGATCATGAAGGAGGCCGCTGGTCTGAAGAACCCCAACCAGAAGGTGTTCTGGGTCGGCTTTGACACGGGCGCCATCCAGGAAGCGTAGGAGGTTGTGAGATGCCAGAGATAAAGACGCTGGGAGCGGAAGCCCCCGACAAGACCCTTGTCGGCGAGTACGAGCCGATCAAGAACATCCGAACGGCCCCCACCGAGGAATACTACCTGCCCGGACACCGAACCTGCGCCGGCTGCGGTCCCGCCATGGTGTACAAGCAGGTGGCCAAGGCGGCAGGGCCGAACACCATCTTCCTGGGCCCGACCGGCTGCATGTACGTGGCCAACACCAGCTACCTGAACGGGCCATGGGCAGTGCCCTGGATCCACACGCAGATAACCAACGGCGGCGCGGTCGCATCGGGAATTGAGGCCGCATTCAAGGCGATGCTGCGGAAGGGCAAGAAAGAGGGCGAGTTTCCCAACATCATCGTTATGGCGGGCGACGGGGGCGCCGCCGACATCGGGCTCCAGGCGCTGTCCGCCGCGATGTATCGCAACCACGACTTTCTGTTCGTCGCTTACGACAACGAGGCCTACGCAAACACCGGAATACAGGTCTCGCCGATGACGCCATACGGCGCCCGGACTACCTTCACCCCGCCTGGCAAGAAGATCCCAGAGGCCAAGAAGCTGTGGCCGAAGGATCTGGTGAAGATGATCGCGGCGGGCCATCCGGCTGTTAAGTACCTGGCATCGGCCTCGCCGGCCTACCCGGTGGACCTGATGAACAAGGTGCGCAAGGCGCTGGCCTACAAGGGTCCAACCCTGCTGCACATCCATGCGCCCTGCCCGAAGGGTTGGAGCTTCGAGCCTTCCAAGACGGTCGAGATCGGCCGGCTCGCGGTAGAGAGCGGAATGTTCCAGCTGTACGAGATCGAGAACGGCGAGACCAGGGTCACCGTGCGACCCAGGAGCATGAAACCGGTGAAGGACTACCTGGAGCTTCAGGGCCGCTTCAGCCACCTGACGCCGGAGATGATCGGGAAGATCCAGCAGTTTGCGAACACCAAGGCGACCGAGATTGGGCTGGCGGTGCCGATCGCGGCAGCGCCGCCACAGACGGGGGCATAGTTGCCTCTGGCCGTGGTCGCACGAACGCGTTCGTGCGACCACGGCCACGTCCCCAGGCTAAC
>JAJYNT010000146.1 GCA_021786215.1 Chloroflexota bacterium
ATCTCCGCCACGAGTTCCTTGACGGACCCGATCTTGGCTGCCTCATCATCGAGAACGCCCGGAGAGTCGTCGTCCGAGCGGTAGCCGTTCTCGCGCAGCTCGCGCTGGACTCCTCCAAGGAAGGAACCCTCTTCGATCTTGCGGGCAAGCCGCCTCTCCCCCTCCCTGCTCAGCAAAGGCACGACTCCGATCTCGCGAAGGTATGCCCGGACGGGGTCATCGAGGCCCTCATGGTCATCAATCCGAACCGCGGTATCGGCTATCTGCTCCTTCTCGGCATCGATCAGCCATGAGGGAGAAGGCTCTTCGCTATCCGGCTCGACCTGATCTGCTATGGGTACGGTCGGTGCGGCGTCCGCCATGTTGAGCCTCCTTGTGAGCCGGCCACGAAGGGTACTGCTGTGACCTATACTGGCCTCTGTCGGTGGTCCTCACCCCACGGACCGCCGCGCCCATCCGCGGTCCGCCGCACCAGGTCGGGTGCGATTTGTACGGGTTTGTCTTGGCCCCGGCCGGAGAGCGCGGTACCATGGGCGCTGACAGGTTAGTAGCCCTCGCGACATGAGTTGGCGTGGGCTCCTGGCACAAAGAGGGGGTGGCGAAATGGCCACCCCCAAGATTGGGCATCTCGACGAGAGAAGTCGGTCGGGTTCTTACTAGCGGCTGCCGCGGCTCCCACCACGTCCGCCGTACCCTCCGCCGCCATCAGAGGCACGCCGGGCGGAGAAGCAATCGGAGCAGTAGACGGGCTTCTCGCCGCTGGGCTGGAAGGGTACTTGGGTGTCCTTCCCGCACTGAGCGCAAACCGCAGGGAACATCTCCCGCTCCCGCCGCTCGTACCCGCTGGAGGAATAGCCGCCCCCGGAAGAGTATCCCCCGGAGGAATAGCCGCCTCTGCCCCTGTTCGCCTTGTTGGCCGCCCTGCACTCGGGGCACCTGCTCGGCTCGTTGGTGAAGCCCTTCTGTGCGAAGAACTCCTGCTCTCCCTGCGTGAAGGTGAACTCGCTGTTGCAGTCGCGGCAGGTGAGGGTCTTGTCTTGCATGTTGATCGCGCTGACTTCCATGTGGGCCTTTACTTGGAACGGTCCGTCAGCACGATTGAGTTATGGGGGAGAGGTCCAAACGAACGAACGATCAACCCCATCGCCGAGGCGAGCTGAAGAAACATACCAGCAAGGAGAGTATACAACCTCCCTGTGAACAGCACAAGCAAGCGTCAGCACCTCCGTCGTTCCCGCGCTCCCGCTATTTCGGTCGCCCATGCCGCCGCGCCTTGGGTCCGCCTGCCCCTTGAACTATCTCTGGGTGCTCTCGGATAACCTCAAGCGTTGGTCGATCCTTCCTGCCGCCGACACTTTGGCGCGGTGGGATTATGGCAGGTGTGCCTGTTGTGGGCCGGCGGTGTTGCCCACGACGAGCAGCCAACGTGCGAGAGCCGGACCTTGCCTGGAACTGAATAGGGCGAATCTCGTGCACTTTCGGGATACTTCAGATAGATGATAGACTCACGCTTCGAGGGCCCCGATAGGATGCCGGCCAGGGCGGTCTCCAACGGAAGCTGCGGGCGGGCGGTGCGGCACTCGGCGCCGTTTTCCGAGCCGACAAGGGAGGTCACCGGCACGATAGATAGCCAAGGATGAGCAAGGACGCCGCAAGTACAAGCTGGTGCCGATGCTGAGGGCGCTGGATCAGGGAGTGGGAGATGGCATTCAGTCAGGAGATGATCGAGCAGGTGGGGGCATGGTGCTTCCGGAGTCCTGAGGTGGCCTCGGAACGAGAGAGGGCGTGGAGGCTGTTCTTTGCGGAGGACGACCCCAGACCGGCCAAGTATTGGATCGGCGGGGACGACCGCATTGGCCGGGAGCGACGCTTTCTCGGATGGTTCATGTTCGATTACACCCTGCCTGACGGCGAGAAGCCGGCCGAGGCTGCCGTCAAGCGGCTGTACAGCGGGGGTGTCCAGGCCGAGGCACTGAAGGCCGTGTCCGGCGCCCGGTACCTGTTCGCGGTGGCCAGCCGGATCGACAGGCGGAGTGTGTATCTGTCCCTGGAAGATGAGAGCTTTGAGGTCCACAGCCCCGCGTGGGCGGCGAACCTGCGGCAATATCAGGGGGTGGTCGCCCACATCGTTCCGGTGCGACACGGATACTGGCTGCCTGCCCCGGGGTGGTTTGTCTGGCCGGTTTCCATCGGTCCCGGGATGAGGGCGAACCTGAACTGCAGATGGACGCCATCAGCATGGAGAGGAACCTCCAGGGCAGGTTCGATCACGAGGAGAAGCCGGAGACACCGAGGCCGACGGACGATAACCTGGAGGCAGCCGTCGCTCGAATGCGCGTCTGGGCTCGGGAAAGGGGCCAGCCGCAGTTGGACATGCCGGCTGACGTATGGAAGGCCCTTGTGCAAAGGCACATAGGGGATCGGGACGTGACCGCGTTTGCCAAGGAGGTGCTTGGGAAGCAGAAGGGGCTTGCCTCGGAAGAGGAACTGCAGGAGTTGCTAGCTCTCTCCAACAACATCTGGAACAACACCCCTCAGCCGGACCGAGGGGACATGTCTCCCAATCAGTTGGTCAAGCTTCAGTCCAGGTCGAGGAAGCCGACGCCTCGAAAGGGGCTGACCCCACGGCCATAGACGGGGTCTGCAGAGGCCGGGCGCGAAGATGTATGGCGCAGGGAGAACTCCGTGCGCCCAGGGCATAAGAGGTACGACGAGAACCTTCCGACTGCTCCACCATATGCGGTCCCGATGCTGGCGGCACTGCATACAGAGGAGCAAACAGGTCGGTTCAAGGATCTAGCTTGCCACCAACTCCTCTGCCAAGCTCTCGGTCGCCCCACCCCGGCGATCACTGTT
>JAJYNT010000086.1 GCA_021786215.1 Chloroflexota bacterium
GCTCAAAGATCAGCCCCACAGTGCCGAGGCTCATCAGGATGTAGGCGACGGTGGGATCGCCGATATCGTGTAGCAGGCTCTCGAGCGGAGTCATCTCGATCTGTTCGGTCGGCAACCCCTTGGTATGGAGAACGACCTCGCCACTGGCTAGCTGCACCTCTCGTCCATCCACCTGGCTCAGCAGAGAGGGCAGATCGTTGGCGACCAGGTCCACCACCTTGAGGCTGAGAGCCTCGTGGGCGGTGACGTTGACACTCTCCCGCACCGCCTGCTCTGCCCAGGTCGCGTTGCGGCCGCGGGTTTGGGCCAATCCCTTGATGTAGGCCACGGCGTCGTTGGTCACCTTCTGCTGCATCGTGTCGGACATCTGTTGCTCTGTCCCATTGTCTCCTATGGAAACGGGATGAGCCGAGCCGATGTTTGTGTTGGGGGCCATGGCGGCTATGTGGGCAGCGTAGGTGATGTAGACGCCGGCGGAGCCGGCACGAGACCCCGCGGGGGCCACGTAAACGATGATGGGAACCTTGGAGGCCATGATCCGTTGAATGATTTCACGCATGGAGGTGTCCAGGCCGCCGGGGGTATCCATCTCGATCACCACGGCCGCGGCTCCGGTCTCCTCGGCTTGCCCGATGGCTCGATCCACGTAGCTGGCCATCGCCGGGTTGATGATGCCTCGCACGGGTACCACGGCGACATAACTGCCCTGGGCTGAGGAGGGTGTAGCGAAGGACATCGCCATCGCCAGGAGAATAATGGCTTGGAGAGCTAGCCAGACCCTGGTTCTTGAAGGCAGCACCTTGCCACCCCCTTTCAAATCACGGCCTATCATAACAAGAAAGCCGCCGGCAGTCAGCTTTCCGCGATAATGTGCGGCTGCATCACGGAACCGCCGACGCTCTGCCCACCCTGCTCCAGCATGACGGTGAGAATTCCAAGTTGCTGAGCGGCGTCCAACTCGTGACCAGGGCGTTCAGTATACGCGCCAATCGCATCATTGCATCAACTCTGCTGAGGGTATATAAGAATGATGCCGCGTGATCCCCATTATAGAGAAGAGGGAGTGAGTCGGGCTTCGAAGCTGAGGTAGGGAAGGGAGCGATGGTGCCGTGAGTGTTTGTGCGACCTGCAACGTCTTTGCCTGCCGGATGGGCAACCTGGAGGCTGCGCCGGCCAACTGTCCAATGAAGGTGAGCCCTGAGGTAGTGGACACTCGAGAGCTGTACGAGGACCGTGCGACGATGGAGATGGCCAGGGTCTCTGCTATCGTCGAGGCGGCAGGCTACTGCCAGTGGACTCGAGTTGAGGAGACCATGGAGTTTGCCCGACGGCTGGGGATCAAGAAGCTGGGGGTTGCCTTCTGTGTCGGGCTCAGGCAGGAGGCCAAGACCCTCAACAAGGTGTTCGAAGCCAATGGCTTCGAGGTAGTTTCAGCTTGCTGCAAGACCGGCTCCATTCCCAAGGCTTACATTGGGGTCAGGGACGAGGAGCAGGTAAGGCCGGGTACCTTCGAGCCGATGTGCAATCCGATCGGACAGGCGAGACTGATGAACGCGGGCGGTACAGGTCTCAACGTGCTGTTCGGCCTCTGCGTCGGCCACGACTCGCTCTTCATCAAGCACTCTGAGGCCCCCGTCACCTGTCTTGTGGCAAAGGACAGGGTGCTGGCCCACAATCCCATCGGTGCCCTCAATTGCTCCTACGGTTACTTTAGCAAGGCTCTCTACCAACGCCATCGCGAAGATGAGTAGACGTAAGATAGGGCGTTTCTCCTATCCGTGTTTAGGGCGTTCCACCTATTCAACCCCCTGCAGCTGGTGCCTAGACTCCCTTTGGTAAGCTGGCGGTGAGTCTGATTCCCATGTGGCGTGCCCTGGCTCTTTGCGGTCCGAGGGCATGCTGGTAACGGTAGAAGGCACTCCGGATGGAGCGGTTGGAGAACCAGCGGAACCTGGAGAAACCCCTCTGTGAGCGGCTGGCGCAAGGGCCGTACCCGAGCCACGTGCGCGAGTTGCAGCAGAGCGGATTCCCACTCCAGATGCTTGAGGATGGGCTGCGACTGAACCAGACGCAGTGGGGAACCGGGGGTTACATATCGGTTCCTCCCCTGCTGGCTGGAGTGACGGTGATCGGGAGCAACCGACCCGAACTCACCCCGGAGATCACCTGCCTTCGGCTGCTGGGGGTGCCGGGCGGCTATCTATCCTCTGACCTGATGAGGGGCTTGGCGGATCTCGCCGACAGGTACGGCCACGGCTATCTGCGCTGGACAACCGCGGGAAGCATTGAGTTTGGGGTTCGACGAGAGGAGATGCTGGAGGCGGTCGCGGCGGCTAACGAGTTGGGTATGGACGTGGGGTCGACGGGTGACGACCTGCGCGGCATCTCCTCATGCCCCGGCAGCTACCGCTGTGATCTGGCCCTGGTCAACGCTCCGGATGTGGCCTATGCCCTGGGGCGAGCGACGGTGGACGACCAACAGTATCCCGGGATGCCCAACAAGGTGAAGACCGCCGTGTCCGGTTGCCCCAACGACTGTGCGCGAGCCCAGATGCAGAAGGACCACGCCTTCGTGGGAGTCTTCCGCGGTGTGCCGGTTGTCGACCAGCCGATGATGGATCGGTGGCTCCATGAGACGGAGTCTTCTGCCTCATCTGGAGCGACCGGACGGGTGGGGCTGGACTACCTGGTGCGCAACTGTCCCGGTTCCGCCATCGAGCGCTCGGGTGACTCCGTGGTGATCGATCCCGACTCCTGCCGGCATTGCATGTTGTGCATCAACAGGTGCCCTGCCATTCGGCCGGGAGGAGAGCGAGGGGTGGCATGGGTAGTCGGGGGAAAGTACGGCCACAGGGGCGCGAACGGTCCCATGGTGGGATTTGTTCTGGCCCCGTTTATCCCGGCTGTGCCGCCAGACTACCTGGAGGTCGTGGAGATCCACAAACGTTTCCTGGACCTCTATGCCGACTATGGGCGGCGCAAGGAGCGGGTGGGCGATATGCTGGTGAGGCTCGGGATGCGGACGGTGTTGGAGTTGATGGAATTGGAGCCCGATGCGACGGTGCTGAGGGAACCTGCCCACAGGATGTTCGTGGTATGGCCCGGGATGGGGCTGGTGGGGCAGCCATGAAGGATGCACTGCCGGCCGGCATCATGCCCGATCCCCGTGCGCAGATCCCCGATCTGCTGCTTCGAAACGAGGGAAAGTGGGTGCGCCATGAGGGCGTCAGACCCGGGGTCTACCAGCATGTCAGCTCAAGCGGCGACCGGTGCGTGACGGTGCGGGTTCAGCTTCCTCCAAATGCGCTGCTGGCCTCGGCCAGCCTTCGAGGTCTGGCCGATCTGGTGGATGGTTATGCAGTCGGTGCTCGCCGCACCAGTCGAAATGCGCTGGAGATCCTGGGGGTGGACCCATCCCGCCTGGAGGAGTTGATCGCGAGGCTCGAGGTCATGGGCTACGCGGTCGGCGGGACCGGAAATTCCCTTCACCAGATCAAGTCCTGTGGCGGCTTCGTGGCCTGCCAGAACGCCGCTATCGATTCCCCTTCGCTGGCCAAACAGCTTGGCGACCGTTTTTTCAACGACGTTGTGACTCAGGGCTATCCATCCTGGCTGAAGATCTCCGTCGGCGGGTGTCCTAACCAGTGTGGCGGAGGGATCGAGGCCGACATAGGTGTTCTGGGGGTTTTCAAGGGGCTTCCACAGGTTGACGATGCTCGACTTGTGGAATCTCAGTGCGATGTGCCGTTGCTCTGCTTCTGGTGTCCCACGGGCGCTATCAAGCCGAAGGCGGTGCGCGGGGGGATGTCGGTGGAGATCAATGCCGATCGCTGCACACGCTGCACCTCTTGCGCGAATGTGTGCCCCTCGGCCATTCAGATGAGCGGCCAGCGAGGGGTCGCGGTGGCCGTGGGGGGGGGCTCCAGCAACACGGTCCGTGGCCCTCGCCTGGCCAGACTGCTGGTGCCGTTTCTTCCACTGGAGAATCCGCTGGACTGTCAGCCACTACTGGATCTGATCGGCCGGCTGATCGGTCTGTGGAGAAACAGCGCTCGTCAGGGTGAGCGGATCGGCGACTTCATCGATCGAATCGGATGGCCGGCTTTTCTCAGACGGGCCGAAGTCGACTTCGATCCCTATCTGATCGACGATTTTGATCCGTTCTCTGTTCGACGCGATCTGCAGATTCGTTGGGATAGTGGGAATGGCGCACGCTGAGGAGATGCAGGGAGAAGCCGTCGTCATCCGGGTGGAGTGCCCCCGTTGCGGCTACGTGATGTCGCTTTTCGATGAGTCCTCCCTGCGAAGCAACAAGGCTGTCCGGCGGGCATATCAGCATGCGCTGAAGAACCCGATCCTTTGCGCCGGATGCGGCCGATGGATACAGCGGCCTAGAGAGGTTAGGAGCAAGAGATGAACTGTCCGCGGGTTGTGATTGCGGCGCCGCAAGGGCGATCCGGGAAGACGACGGTGAGCATCGGGCTGGTGGCCGCGTTGTCCGCGCGTGGACTGTCGGTGCAACCATTCAAGAAGGGCCCTGACTATATAGATCCCAGCTGGCTGACCGGCGCCGGTGGCAGACCATGCCGGAACCTGGACCTTTTCATGATGGGAGGGTCGGCCACGCTGTCCGCCATGCACCATGGGACCGTGGGGGCTGACATCGCCGTTATCGAAGGGGCCATGGGGCTGTACGATGGGGTGGATCTGGAGGGGACCGGAAGCACGGCCCAGCTCTCCAGGGTTCTGAAGGCCCCCGTCCTGCTGGTTGTCGACGCTACCCGGATGACTCGCAGCGTCGCGGCTCTGGTGAGCGGCTACCAGAGTTTCGAGCCCGACGTTCTCATCGCCGGTGTGGTGCTGAACAATGTGGCCCGAAGCCGCCACGAAGCTATGCTGACCGGTGCGATCGAGCGGTACTGCGGGATCCCGGTCCTCGGTTGCATACCCAAGACGGAGTCGCTGGCTATCCCGGACCGGCACCTGGGGTTGATCCCGATGGCAGAGGATGAGCGGCTGGTTCCCGCTATAGAGAATGCTCGCCGAGTCGTGGCAGAGCATCTCGATCTGGGCAGGATAATGGAAATCGCTCGAGCCGCTCCTCCCCTTCCGGCGGGTGGTGATGAGCTCCATGGCAGGGCAGCCTCCTCCGTGAAGATCGCCGTGCTGCGTGATAGGGTTTTCACCTTTTACTATCCCGAGAATCTGGAAGCGTTGCAGAGAGCCGGCGCCGCCCTGCACAGCGTGGATTCCCTGGTCGATGCAACCCTTTCTGAGGCAGATGGGCTCTACATAGGTGGTGGCTTCCCCGAGCTCTTCATGGAGCAACTGGAGGACAACCGCTCCCTGCGGGAGGAGATTCGATCCCGGATTGAAGATGGCATGCCCGTGTACGCCGAGTGTGCCGGCCTGATCTACCTTTCTCGACGTATCCACTGGGATGGACGCAGTGCCGAGATGGTGGGAGCCCTTCCTTGCGAGATCGAGATGACCCGCAAGCCTCAAGGACATGGGTACGCAGTGGCGGAGGTGTCCGCCGATACCCCGTTCTTCCGAAAAGGCACCCTGCTGAGGGGCCACGAGTTTCACAATACTCGGGTGTCTTCCTTGGACAGGAGAAAGGTGGACTTTGCCTTCCGGCTGCGGAAGGGGGTTGGGGTGGATGCCGACCATAACGATGGGCTGATGATAGGGAATGTTCTCGCGGCCTACACTCATCTTCATGCTATGGGTGCGCCTGATTGGGCGGAAAGCTTCGTGGCCGCCGCGAAGCGGCAACGGAGCCAAGCGCCGGCAGCTAGCAATCATGAATTGATGGAGGTCAGGTCGTGAAGTGAGGGGAGATCGACAGATAAGGAGATCGGCTCGATGGTGAGCAACGCGGAGATGTCGGCCGCTATATCGGAGCGCCTGAGGCTCGACGGCGCACCGGTGGCGGTTAAGATCGTTGCCAGGGGGCAAGAGCCCCCCGATGGGCTTCTGGAAAGGAGCAAAGTTCTGACCTTCTGCCAGTTTGTGGCCGCGGCATCCTCTGGCGGCTTTCCCTTCTGGGTGACCCGGGAGAATCTGGGTTGTCCCCATGCCCGTATCGCTTTCGGCATGTACGACCCGGAACTGGACGTGGCGCTGTTGGAGAAGTCCGTCAAGACCCACGTGGGGGTTTACGTGCCTAACAGGGAGTCAGCGGTGAAGCTGATCGCCTCCAAGCCCGCCGTGCCTCCAGGACAGGTGGAGGGGCTGGCGGTGGCCCCGCTGGCCAAAGCGTTCTTCACCCCGGATGCGGTTCTGATGATCGTGGTGCCCTGGCAGGCATACTTCGCCATGGACGACTACATGTATGCCACCGGCGACATGCCCCTGGCGCTGGAGGTGAGCTCCAACAGCTCGGTATGCGCCTACGGCGCGGTGAGGGCCGGCTATCAGGGCAAGATCAACCTGACAACGGCTTGCTCTGGAGGACGTAACTACGCCGGGATCGAGCGGACCCAGATGTGCCTGTCCTTCCCGGCCTCCAAACTGGAGGGGTTGTTGGAGGGGATGCAGACCCGATCAAGGCGAGTGCCCTACCCAGGCATGATCGCGATGCCGGCCCCCACACCGGTTCCGCCCAAACACATCTTGCTGCCGGAAGAATAACGGCCGGCGTTCGACCCATCGCAACCTGTCATTCTGAGCTGGAGCGCAGCGGAAGCGAAGAATCTCCTGGTTCCTGTACAGGATCGGAGAGATTCTTCGGCGCTCCGCGCCTCAGAATGACGAGTGTGTCTGTAGGATTAAGCCCTGCTCTCCTCCAGAGCGAAGAGGTCCCGGAGTATCTGAACATAGCTGGCGTTGGCGCCGTTGCCCCCGTGGGCCTTCAGCCTGACGGTGGGCTGATGGAGCATCTTGTTGACGATCCCTATCGTCAGGGCTTCCAGGACGGAACGCTGGCGATCTGAGAGGTCGCCCATGCGGGATATGGCCTTCTGCAACTCGGCCTGCCGGATCTCCTCTGCCCGATCACGGAGTGCCCGGATGGTGGGGACCACCTGCAGGCTCCCCCACCAACTTTCGAACAGGTCGACCTCCGCGTCGATGATCTCCTGGGCATGATCGACCTCCTTGCGGCGCTCCTCAAGGTTGGCGGCGCAGACCGCCTGAAGATCGTCGATGTCGTGGAGGAAAACCCGATCCAACTCTCGCACTTGCGGGTCCACATCCCGGGGTACCGCGATGTCAATCAGCAGCAGGGGGCGGTCTGCACGATGCGGCATGGCTTCGCGCACCATGCCGGCGTTTAGCACGAAGTTGGGGGCTCCCGTGGCGGAGATGACGACGTCGACCTCCGTCAGCAGTTGCGGCAGCCGTGCGAACTCCGCGGGAGCGGCGCGAATCCGGCTCGCCAGCTCGGCGGCCCTGCTGTATGTGCGGTTGGTTACCACCAGTCTCTCGCAGCCGTTGTCCAGGAGGTTTCTGGCGGCCAGCTGTCCCATCTCGCCAGCTCCAACCAGCAGTACCGAATGGTCGGCCAGGCTGCCCAGGACCTTCTTGGCCAGCTCCACGGCGGCGTGGCTTACCGAAACGGCGCTGCGGCTGATGTTGGTGTCGGTACGAACCTGCTTGCCGACCTTCATCGCGTGGTGAAAGATCCAGGAGAGCAGGGTGCCCGCGGTGTCCTGGGCCAGCGCTGCCAGGTAGGCTTCCCGAACCTGGCCCAGGATCTGCGGCTCACCGAGGATCATCGAGTCGAGCCCCGAGGCTACGGCGAAGAGATGGCTCACCGCCTCTCTCCCTCGAAGAGAGAAGAGATAGGGGGCGAAGCGGGCCGAAGGTGATCCATGGAAATCCGCCAGGAAGCTAGTGATCTCTATGACTCCAGCTTCTGCGGATGGAACCACGGCGTAGATCTCTGTACGGTTGCAGGTGGATAGGATCACTGCCTCGGGGGTCTTCTCTCGAAGGGCCGCGAGCGCCGCCTCCATCTGTGAGGGAGTAAAGGCCAGATGCTCGCGCACCTGAACCGGGGCTGCCTTGTGGTTTACACCGACTACGACGATCTCCATTCTAGTCCTGCCCTGGGGCCCTCCAATCCTCTTGGTGCCGGCCGCTCTCGCTCTGGCCGGTCACCTTCATCTGTAACGAGGCGAGGAGACCACGCTATTCTCTTTGCCCTGCCTATGGTCGCTTGGCGCGGATCGCGATGAGAGGACGCGGAAAGCTACGCAAACCTATGCAAAGCTTTGTGATTATATGCACGCGCGGAAGGCCAAGTCAATACGTCTTCGCCGATTCGCGGGCCTTTTAGTCCTGTTGCTGGGCCAGCCCTCACCCTGACCCTCTCCCAAGGGGAGAGGGAATCATGGAGCACGCCGTCGTTGACGGCCGCTGCTGCAGTTGGTATGGTTAGATCGGTGTCGAATGTCCTTGCCAGATTGACCAGCCAGGTGGAAGAAGGTACCATCGGGTTGAGCAGAAGGACAACGTTTGGAGGTGGTAGTCGGTGGTGAACCGTCCGAAGGTCCCGACCCCGAGCTTGAACCGTCTTCCCCTCTACTACAGGTATCTTCTCGAGGCCAGGGAGCAACGCCTGACCGTTGTGTCCTCGGAGATGCTGGGGGATGCAGCGGGAGTTCCTGCCGCCCAGGTGCGCAAGGATCTGGGCTATCTGGGCGAGTTTGGCCGTCCGGGCATAGGATATGACGTAGTTGAGATGCAGCGAAGGCTTGCCGATCTGCTCGGCCTTGCTGCCGAAAGAGAGGTCATCGTGGTCGGGGCGGGCCGTCTCGGCGGCGCAATCGCGTCCTATCCCGGCTTTTCCACCTACTCCCTCCGAATAGTCGCTCTCTTCGATCAAGATCCGGCCAAGGTTGGCACCAAGATTGGGGACAGGGAGGTTCTCGATGTGTCGGAGCTTGCCAGCTTTGTGAAGGAGCGATCTATCCAGATGGTGATCCTGGCCGTACCGTCCTCCGCCGCGCAGAAGGTGGCCAACCAACTGGTGGCAGCCGGGATCAAGGCGATCCTCAACTTCGCTCCGGTCAAGCTGGAGGTGCCCCACGGGATCGTGGTTTCCAACGAGGATCTCGCCGCTCGCCTGGCAACGCTGTCCTTCCGGATGACTCACGGGAGAGAGTCTTAGATAATCCGGTGTTTGGGACATGGCAAGGCGAGCCGCCCGGCGGCATCAAGTTTTTCCCTGGAGGTACTCCTCGAGGGCGAGGGCGTACGAACCCGCGAGAGCGCCGAAGCGAGAGTAGTCCTGGGCGAACAGCTGCAGCGCAGAGCGCGCGGCCTCCAGGTACCTGCCGTTACCCCCGAAGCCGGCCAACCGCACCATCAACCGAGCTACCTGAGCGTTCTCCACAAGGTTCCATCCGCGATCGGCCAGCCCTCCCAGGGCGTCCGGCTCCGCACGGAGGTCGTAGAAACCGCCTGGCACGCCCGCGTAGTCGCGGAGGATCACCTCCGCCAGGATCGTAGCCTTCTCCAGGAAGCGGTCGTCTCCGGTCACATCATAGGCTTCGGCCAGCGCGGTGCCTACACTCAGTTGATCTCTCAGCAGGTATGGGCCCGCCGGTTGGCCATCCCAGTAGCGCGCGACCCCTCGCTGGGGATCGGTCATCCGGGTCCAGAGAAAGTCCAACAGCTGCGTCGCGGTTCGCAGGTGATCGGCGTGGTCTGGAAGGCGGTAGGCCAGCAGGTAGGCGACGGCGGCTTTCCCGTTACCCTCCGCGATCACCGTCCTGTCCACATCTGGCTGCTCAACCTTCTCGCGATCCCTTCCCGCGAGCTGGTAGTACTCCGAGTCGGCAGACTGGCTCTCTCCGAAGGTGGGCGTGTCTTCGTTGCGGAGGGTGGCGTTGAGGAAGTCGAGAACCCGTTCGACCACGGTTCGGTAGTCGCCCTTGCCCGTGGCTTGGTACGCATCCAGATAGAGGGACAGGAGATCGGCGTTAACCTCCAGCAGCTTCTCGGTGTGGGGTTGAGTCCAGTCACGACGAGCAGCGGATCGAAAGAAGCCCCCGTCCACGTGATCCAGCAGCCGGGTGGCGATGGCTTCCAGCGACCTGTCGGCTATCTCGGCCCATCGCTCGCCGCCGGGGGCCTGAGACCGGCGTAGAGCGAAACTGACGGCGTCTGGGTACGGAAACTTCGGTTGGTCGCCAAACCCCCCGTAGAGGGGATCGTAGAGTCCTTCGAGCATCGAGGCCACGTTCTCCAACAGCTCAGGGGGCGGCTGATCGGGGGGACAGAATGGGTAACGCAGCAGCTGTCGCCGTCGGGCTTCCATGTCCACGATCTCCTGGCGTAGATCTGCTGCCTGGGTCTCGTACCAGCCGGCCACTTGGGTCAACAGCGCCGCCAGCTCTTCTGGGGGCAGGTGTCCGGCTGAGGTAAGGAGTTCTCCGGTGGGGGCGAGCAGCGCTACGGTGGGCCATTCGCCCAGGGTGTAGCGATCGTTGACGTCGGGCCTGCGATCGGTGTCGACCCGGATCGGCACAAAGCTGTTCTTGATCCTATCGATCACCTGCTGATCGGAATAGCTGGTCTCGTCCATCTGATGGCATTGCTCGCACCACCATGCCGTGAGGCAGAGAAGGATTGGCTTATCAGCACGCTGAGCCAGTTGGAAGGCATGGTGGCCCCACGGGTGCCAGCGGATCTCTCGTGCTCGATGCTTCCGTGGGGAGAAAGGGAGTTGCTCCTGAGTGACGGTTCTGGCCATCTGCACCCTCCATCGCGAAGTCTGAACCTCCGCTCGGCAACGGCAATCCCTGGGCCATGCTGGACAGGGTGTGGCTATAGGGTATAATAGTCATCGGTGGGGTTACCCCTCATGACCTTCCCAGGAGGATACGGATGGCCAAACCTTCCCGCGGCGCAACGCGGCAAGCGGCCGGCAAGAAGAAGCTGAAGAAGCGGAGTGAGCTGCAGACGAGCAGCTCTGTGTCGGCCGAAGCGGCGGCACTGGAGCCTGTTCGAGGGGAGATGGCACCTCCCGCTGAGCGGCCAGGTGGGACGACGCTGCAGTTCCGACCTCGGGAAGCGGTCGCCGCGCGCGGCGCTGGAGCGAAGGGCGCTTCCGTGGCGAAGGCGGCGCTTCAGGCTGTGGACTACAGCTACGTCTATACCGATCTAAAGATCATTGGCGGGCTGGCGGTGGTCCTGTTCGGGGGGCTGGTGGCACTTTCCTTCGTGATCCACTAGCAGTTTCTGGCCGGGAAGTGGCTGCACCCTCCGGAGAACCGGGGGGTGCTTCTGTTGTGTGGGGTGCAGCTACGCGGTTTCCCCACCAGGAGCGCTCGCCCTGTTGAGTCTCTTCTGCCTCGGGGATCGCGGTCTGGTCCGGACCGCGGCCAGAGAGGGTGTGTATGTGGTGGAAGTCTCCTCTTCCGCCGGGACGTTCCCGCTGCGATCCAGATCTTGAGAAGGCGTGATCAGCGGGGTCCAGCTACCCGGTGCGGAGGCGATGGGGGTTGGTACCTCCGGGTGCAGTTGCTGCCGGCTTCCATCGTGACCCTGGTAGACCTGTTTGTGGCTTGCCACCATGTAACCGACCAGGTCCAGCAGTTCCTCGAGCTGGAACGGTTTTCGCAGACAGGTGGTGTGGTTGTGCCGAAGATCGGCGGTGATGTGGCGGAGGTCGCCGTAGTAGGCTGAGCAGATCAGGACCGGCAGCTGGTTGGTTCGTCTGTCGAAGCGTAAGGCTTGGATGAGGTCCAGGCCATTCATGCCGGGCATCATTAGATCGATGATCGCGGCGTCCGGGGGATGTCTGAGGGCACTCTTGAGGGCTGCGGCTCCGGAGGCGAAGGTGTTGACCTGGTAACCCTCGCTTTCCAGAAGGGTGCGCAGCAACTCAAGGATGGAAAGATCGTCATCCACGACGAGGATGCGGCTTTTCACGGCATCTCTCCATGACCAACGGGTCTCTACTGCGCCAATGTATGATCAACTTGCAGGAGCCGTGCCAGCTCATTGCACGGCCATCTGGCGGCGGGATATAATCCCTTTAGAGTATTTTTTAGTGTCCTTTCATGGAGGCGGACGGGTCCCGGTGGGCCTCGCGGTCTTCAAAACCGTCTGCGGGGCGGTAATCGCCGTCCCGGGTGGGTTCGACTCCCATGCGCCTCCGCCAGCACGGACGCCCGCGTCAACAGCTGTTGACGCGGGCGTCTCCTGTTATTTGTCGACCTCGGCTTGTCAATCTGCTGCCGATCGCCGGAGCGCCGCCACTACGGCAATTCCGTTCCTCATCGAAGATACTCGCGCTCATCTACTGCGCCACGGAGTCGTGGATGCCCTGTGTCGTGTGGGAGTAGAGGTCGGTGGCGATCAGCGCAACTCCCCCAAGCAATCCGGCATCGTCGGCGAGTGACGCCCGCACGATTTCTAGCCCCTGCTGGCAAGGGGCGAAAGCCCGTTTCTTAACCGTCTCAAGCATTGAGTCCCACAGCAGGGGCCCGGCGTTGCTCACCCCTCCTCCGATGATGATCCGCTGGGGGTTGAGCAGGTGGATCAGGTTGACCATCCCCACAGCCAGGGCAGCCCCAGCCTCCCGCAGGATCTGCGTGGCGACCTGATCTCCCTGGGAGGCCGCCTCGGTGACCATCCTGGCGGTGATCTGTGATTGATCCATGCGGTCGAGCACCGTTGCGGCACCGGATGCTACCCAATTCCTGGCGCTGCGTGCGATGGCGGTGCCCGACGCGATGCTTTCCAGGCAACCGACGTTGCCGCACCCGCAAACGGGTCCTCTCACGTCGATGGTCATGTGGCCAATCTCGCCGCTGAAGCCGTGGTGTCCCAACAGCAACTGATTGTTGGCGATGATACCACCGCCAATCCCGGTACTCACCGTCACATAGACCAGGTTGGCGATTCCTCGCCCTGCCCCATACTGGTGCTCTCCCACGGCGGCCAGGTTGGCGTCGTTACCCACCGTGGTGGGTAGGTCGTATCTCCCCTCGAACAGCTGTTTGATGGGCACAGTCTTCCAGCCGGGAAGGTTCGGTGGGTTGTGAAGCACTCCGGTCCAAGGGTCCAAAGGTCCTGGAACGCCGATGGCGATCCCCTTCACCGTCTTGCAGTCCGAGACGGTCGCCAGTGCTTCGTCCACGGTGTCGAAAAGGTCTTGCAGCACAACGTCCCGGCCCCTCTCGGCTCGAGTGGGTCGGGAGACCCGCCATTCAATGATCCCATCACCCGTCCCCACCGCCACTCGGAAGTGAGTGCCCCCAAGGTCGAGGGTTATGGCACGCCTGAGCGCCTTGCGTTCTTCCATCTCCGCTGTCACTCCCCGGCTGAATAGAGCGATTCAAAGTAGCAGACCGTCCCGTCGGTGGAGGGTGTCAGATGACGAGGGGTGGTGCGTTTTGAGACACGGCGATCCGTGGTGGTGACTGCACCGTCGATCCGCTTGCCTTCAGCGATCACACATGGTATTGCGAGAATTGTATCATCTGGGGCGATGGCGATTATCATTGTCCGGGGCCGGCCTCTCCAGAGCAAGGCGCTGCCGGCCCGTTGGCTCCCACTCGGCGGGCAGCTAGCAGCAGTTCGCAACACCTTCGCGCGAGGACCGGCGGCGGTCTCAGGTTCCGTGGCGCATCATGGCCTTGGGTCACGGCCGGCACTCGTTGCCTGGTCCGTGCGAAGCAATCAGTTTCGGGGACCACCCGCTGTTGGAGCCGAGGGATGGGCGGTGAACCGCCAGATCTTTCAAAAGAAGTCGAAGTAAGTTGTTGACAAACCTGGGGACTTATGCTATCTTTTTGCAGAAGTGAGGCGAGAATGACAGATGCTTTGCTAGCCGCACCCTTCTTCGCGTCAGGTCTGGGTCCCGTCGAAGAACGTATCCTTCGGTTGATGCGCGTGCAGTCGGTAGTCTCTCGCGCGGACATCGTTGAGACTACCAGCCTCAGTCGGGCCGCGGTCGCCCCGATCCTCGAGCAGTTGCTAGATCTCCACCTGATCGTCCCTGCCAAGCTGGGTGATTCCACCGGCGGTCGGCGGCCGATGTTGTTGTCCTTGAATAAGGATGCTGCATACATCGTCGGCATCGACCTTGGTGCTACCGGCGGCAGGATAGGTATCGCCAATCTCTGTGCAGAGCCGCTGGTGATTCGCGAGGAAGCCCTGGACGTAAAGGCCGGTCCCGAAGTGGTGCTGTCTCGAGTGCGAGAGATCGTTCGCCAGTTGCTGGTCGATACGGGCATCGGGAAGGAGTCGATCCTCGGCATAGGTGTTGGAGTACCGGGGCCTGTGGAGTTTCGCTCCGGAAGGCCCACTTCGCCGCCGATCATGCCCGGCTGGGATGGCGTCAAAGTATCCGATTACTTCAGCGATGACTTCGATTGTCCTGTCTACCTCGACAACGACGTAAACGTCATGGCCATGGGCGAGCATTGGGCTGGGGTTGGGCGTGGGGTCGACAACCTGGTCTTCATCAAGGTGGCGACGGGCATAGGGGCGGGCATAATCTGCAACGGTCAGATCTACCGGGGTGACCAGGGCTGCGCGGGCGACGTGGGCCACATCATGGCCGATGCCAATGGACCCCGATGCAACTGTGGGAACGTCGGGTGTCTCGAGGCCATGGCTGCGGCGCCGGCAATGGTGCGGCTTGCGACGGCAGCGGTCGGGGAAGGCAGAAGCACTATCCTCGCCGACTTGCTGGAGCGGCAGGGGAACCTGACGGCAGTGGATATTGGGCGCGCGGCCTCTCACGGGGATCAGGCAGCCGTTGACATCGTCCGTGAGGCCGGCAGCTTGATCGGCCAGGTGCTGGCCGGACTCGTCAACTTCTATAACCCGTCCCTAATTGTCATCGGCGGTGGTGTGTCAAGGGTGGGGCATCTCCTTCTAGCCTCTATCCGTGAAGCCGTATACAGACGCTCACCACCCCTATCGACCCGGAAGCTGACCATCGTGACGTCGGCGCTCGAAGGCAAGGCGGGAGTCATCGGCTGTTCGGAGATGGTCATGGAGGAGATCCTCAAGTCTCCACTTGCTGCGAAGGTGTGAACCCGTTGGGCACCCGCTGTGGCTACCGGCATCCCGGCCTCGGTGGCGTCGATGGTTGGGTAACCTGTCGGCCCTAGGGCGTTGTCTCTCGTCGTACCACAACGGGGCGTAAGGAGAGTAGGAGCAGTGAAGCTATCCTGTCAGGAGCACATAGTCCCTGGGGCGTCTTTCGCTCAAAGAGTCGCGTTTCTCGCAGACTTGGGATTCGACGCTATTGAATTGACGGCGGGACAGCAGGGAACCATGGAGGGATCGCTTCGTCACCGAGTGAAGGAGATCCGTAACGTCCTGTCCGATTCCCCTGTGCGTGCCAGTGCGATCTGCACAAAGGTCTACGACCTATTGGACTCCGACCCGGCGGCGCGGCGGGCGGCCATGGCCCAGGTGGTGGATGGATTGGAGGTGGCTGCCGCCGTTGGGGCGGTGGGCTCGATAATAGTGCCCCGTTTCGGCAAGCCCTCCATACCGGATCTTGCCCCTGTCTTTACTCCCAGCGAGCTCGAGCACAGGCTGATCGTGAGCATACTGCGGGAGTTGGCGCCTCGAGCTGAGGAGTTGGGGGTGTTGATCATGCTGGAGCCGCTGCACCGCTACATCGCCAAATTCCTGCGCACCGTGGACCATGCGATCCAAATCTGTGAGGAGGTGGGGAGCCCCAACGTTCGCATCATGATCGACATCTTCCAGAGCTATCAGGAGGAGGTTCGAGTTCCTGACAGCATTCGACGTGCCGGTTCTCTGGTTCGCCACGTCCACCTCTCAGACAACAACCGGCGCCTGCCTGGGTTCGGATGCACCGATTTCCGGTCGGTCTTTCAGGCTCTTCGCGACATTCGGTTCTCCGACTACATGTCTCTCGAATGCGAGGTCCTCGGTGACAAGGCCGAGGAACTGCGTAGGACTGCTGCCTTCATGAGGCAGGAGCTAAGTGCGAGCACGGAGGGGAGGAATTCATGATGGAAAGGGTGCGGGTGGGACTGATCGGCCTCGGTTGGATGGGCGGCGTCCACGCCGACGGCTACATCAAGATGCCGGATGTGGATCTGGTTGCCGTGGCCGATGTCGATCCGGTCCGGGCAGGGGAGTTCGCGAAACGCTATGGCGTTCCGGACTACTACACCGATTACCACGATCTGCTTAGGCGCGATGACGTAGATGCCGTTGATGTGTCCACGCCGCCCTTCAACCACCTGGAGATTGTGCGTGACGTC
>JAJYNT010000087.1 GCA_021786215.1 Chloroflexota bacterium
CTCGGCTACCATTGCCCCCGAAGTGTACAAGGAGCTGCTTGATCTCAAGGCAAAGACGGACCGGGTGCTGCCTCAGGCCAAGGCGGCGATCGACGAGGCGAAGAAGGCGGGAAAGGATGCGTCAAAGGCCGAGGAATTCCTGAGGAAAGCGGGCAGTCTGTATTCCAACTACCAGTTCCTCGACGCGCTGCGATTCGCCACGGCGGCGAAGGAGTGGGCGGAGTACAGCAAGGCAGGCTAGCACAGTCGCTCGGGGCCGTTCGTGGCAGGGCGAGGCAACCGATGCAATACCAGGAATTGGTGTGAAACGGGGTGGGCAACCGGATGCGAAGGCTCGCTAGGCCGTACGGGGCGCTGGGTCTGTTGCTGCTGGTCGCGGTGTGGTGGTTGGCTTCGGAACAGCTCGGACCAGTGCGCATGCCCTCTCCGCTCACCGTAGTCAGTACGTTTTTCACGATCATAACACACTCGCCCGAGATCGCGTCGGTCGGGGCAGGGCGGGACGGGTTATGGCCGCATCTCTGGTACACACTCCAGTCAGCGCTGCTCGGGAGCGTGGTGGGGATAGGGCTGGGTATCTTCGTTGGGCTGACCATGGGTTGGAGTCGAGGGGCGGGCTACTTTCTGGGACCGCCAATCGAAGTCATTCGCACGGTTCCGCCCCTCGCGGCCATTCCATTCTTCTTGCTCTGGTTTGGCCGTGGCGCGTCCACCCAATTTGCCCTTCTCGTGTTCTACTGCTTCGTTCGGATGGTCATCTACACGATCGAGGCCGTGCGCAACGTCGCCCCCGTGTATGGCGAGTTCGCACTAACGCTGGGGGCCAACCGGCGCCAGCTGTTCCGAACCGTCATCCTGCCGGCGATCATGCCAGAGCTGACGGGCGGCATTCGGGTAATACTGCCAACGGCGTGGGGTCTGGAGGTAGTCGCCGAGCTGATGGGGGCGAAGTACGGCGTCGGCAGGGTATTCATCGCCCTGACCGGGAATCTGGACATCCTCGATATCATGGCCATCATGCTGTGGGTAGCCCTGTTGGCGTCTCTCACCGACTTCATCTGGGTCCGACTGGCACGCCGCATTACCAGGTGGATGCCGGCCTGAGGACGCGGCGATTGTATCAGCTACGGAGTTGCGCCGACCCCGGCGGTTCAAGCCAAGCCAACAAAGAAAGGGGAATGAGGAACACGGAGATCATCGATCTAACGATACCGATTCACGAAGGGATGGTCTTGAACCATCCAAACCACCCGCGGGCGCCGGTTATCTGGCAGTACCAGCGACACGTCTTCTCCCAGTGGCTAGTGGCTAGTCGCTGGGATCCGCCGCGGACGCCCCGTCTCTACGATGGGCTTCCCCCTGAGGCTGGAATCGGCGGCAGGGGTCACGGCTTTCAGAGTGAGCAGCTACTCATCAGCACCCATATGGGCACCCACATCGATGCTGCTTCGCACTTCGACCATCGTGGCGAGGCTCAAGATGCTGCCCAGATACCTCTCGAGCGCTGCTGCGGCGAGGCCATCATGCTCGACCTGCGCGAGGCGTGCATGGATAGGCACGCAATAACCGTCGAGGACCTGGAGATAGCCGAGCGCCGGACAGAGGACAAGGTACGCGAGGGAGATATCGTGATTCTCCACACGGGCCACAGCGCCAGATACGGTTACGGACCGAACGTGGACCCAGGGAGGTGGGTTCAGGAGGCGCCGGGGCTCGGCCATGACACCCCCATCTGGTTCATCGAGCGGAAGGTGAAACTGGTCGGCATCGACAGTCCCAATGCCGACTGCGACCTCGTTCTTACCGCGCACGTCAACTTTCTCCTCCGGGGCTGGATCGGTAAAGACGTCATCCAGATCGTGGAAAACCTGGCTTACCTGGAGCGCATTCCTCGCCCGCGGTTCACCTTCTTTGGGCTGCCGCTGCCTATCGTTGGCGGCAGCGGATCGCCCGTCCGGGCGGTTGCGATAATCTGACTTGGCTCTTACCCTTACACTCGACTACTGAAGGATAGGGAGGCAGCATGGGGAGAGAATTGGACTCGCCGGCTGGGGGAGGCGAGATGGCACAATCGATCACACCCAGAGACAGAATCAGGGCCGCCCTGGAGCACCGCGAGCCGGATCTAGTGCCCTTCGACCTGGGGGGCACCAAGGTGACCTCCATCTGCAAGCGGGCCTATCTCGACCTGGTTGGTGCGCTGGGGCTCGAAGTCGCCCCTCTCAGGATCATCGACCAGGTCCAGCAACTGCCGGAACTGGACCCGCGACTGCTCCAGGCCGTGGATGCCTGTTGCATCGGCATTGCCCCCCGGCCGCCTTCGCGCTGGCAGTTGCGCATCGCCCAGGATGGTGAGTATCAGGTGTTCTACGACGAGTGGGGTTCCCGCTTGCAGATGCCCCTGAGCGGCGGCTACTACTTCGACAGGGTTGAGGCCCCCATCAAGGAGCACACTATGGAGGCCCTGAAAGCCTACGACTGGCCAGACCCGGGGGACCCCGCCCGCTACGCGGGGCTGCGCGAGGAGGCCCTGCAGCTACGCGAGGCGACGGGTTACGCACTGGTCGGGTCCTGCCCGCTGGGCACCGACCTCACCAGCAGGCTCCTCTGGCTGCGCGGATACACCGAGGGCATGATGGATCTCCTGGACAATTCCGCTTTTGTCGAAGCCCTGCTCGACCGTGTCACGGAGATAGCCCTCCGCGCCTGGGACCTCTTCCTCAGCGAGGTTGGCGACTGTGTGGACGTGGTGGTGATGTCCGACGACCTTGGCACACAGCAGGCTCCGCTGTTCTCGCCTGCCGTGTATAGCCGCTTTTTCAAGCCGAGGCTTGCCAAG
>JAJYNT010000313.1 GCA_021786215.1 Chloroflexota bacterium
ACGCAAGGACTGTGCTAGGTTGTCGACCTTCACCACGGGAACCACCTGACCCGTCGCTTTCACGGTCAGGGTGGCGGTCCGAGGTCCGACTTTCTGCAGCTGAGGAGCGGAAAGGGCAAGGTTGCCGGGGAGTGGTTCGTACCGTTTTGGGGTCGATTTCTTCCACTGGCTCTCGACAACGCTGTTCAGGTCCTTGTTGGCAAACGCCATTGCGCTGGCTGACACGTACACGGTGCCGGTGAGTCTGTTTCCCACCTCATCCACGGCCTTGTCGTATTCCTCTCCCTCAATCTTGACCTGAACGGAGGTTGGCACCAGGGACTCCAACGGGCCTAGCCGCGCGGTCACCTCTGAGAGCGACTGGGTTTGAGCTTTCTGCAATAGCGACTCCTTAAGCTTAGCGCGATCATCGGCAGATGCGGTGCGAACGGTTGTGTCGGTACCCCCGCTCGTCGGCTGCTCGTTCAGCACCGTCAACCCCTGAAAGAGATCTCCATCTATCATGCTGATGGCCAGAGCAGGTACGTTTCCCTTCTCGCCAGGGTCCACCGCAACGATGGGCACCTTCACGGCGGCCCCACCAACCTCCAGCCCACTCGCCCCAGTCACTCCACTCGTTCCGGTCGGCGTTGCCACCGGCCCCGCGGGAAGGTATCCTCCAACGGTGACAGCAGTAGTGGTGGTGAACTTCACCCCGGAAGACGAAGTCAAAGTGGTGCCGCTGGGGATGGTAATCGGTGTGGCCGCGCTGTTGAGTATGGTGACCTCGCCTCGAGCCGGATCCTTTCCTACCTTCTTCTCTCCCGTGGTGTCGATAAAGTCGGTAATGGTGAACCGGTCCTCGATCGTTCGCCCCGGGATCGTCATAGAGGTATCATCGATGCTGGACTTGCTCTCGTCTACATTGACCGTGAAGGTCTGGCTGATCGACTCAGTGGGAGCACGCAGGGTGATTGTCATTACAGGCACCACGAAAAAGAGCACAGCAGCCATGATCACGACGACCACTGCCGCCACCGGCCACACCTGGACCAGAGCCCAGGGATTGATCGTGGAGAAGAGCGAATCGGCCCACTCCTCGGTGGCGGATAGGGCCGATCTCCGTCCCGCTCGCCGCAAAGCTCCAATGGATGGAAATGCTCGGAGACCATGTTCCCTGGCTAGCTGCCGCCAGGCCGGATTGCTAGAGATCACCGCGAAGGGGGCGGCATATCGCTGGGAAGCTCTCGCCAGCAGCCGGTAGACTAGGGGACCATCGGCAATGTGACAGTCTGAGGAGATCACCAAGACTGCCACGTCGCCGACCGATTCTTCCAGTTTTGCCAGTAGGCTCCGTATCGTGTCGGAGCCATCGAGAGTCACTACTTCATCGCCCAAGCGTGGCATCGAACCTTCCTCTCACCCCTCCCCCTGGGAGCAAGTTAGGCTGAGGATGAGGACTATCCCCGTAGAGCGTCTTCGACCAGTTTCTGGACGCTCTCCAGGGCACTTCGCAGTTCTCGTGGATCCTTGCCGCCAGCCTGCGCCATCTCCGGCCTCCCACCGCCACCGCCTCCGGTGCGGGCCGCCACCTGGCGTACCAGCTTCACGGCGTCCAGCTTGGTCGAGATCAGTTCTTTGCTGACGCTAGCGACGAAGTTGGGGCGATCGTTGAACACGGCGCCGAGGACGATGATCCCGGGCTGCATCTTCGGCCGCAGGAAGTCCACCATCTCCCGCATGGCGTCCATGCTCTCTACATCGACGGCCGTGGACAGCACGCTCGTGCCATCCACCGGTACCGCCTTTCGCAGCAGGGCCTCTGCTTCCGTGCGCGCGAGCCGGGACCGAAGGCGAGCAACTTCCTTGCGAGTGCCGTTCAATTCCTCCACAGTCGCGCGTGCTCGCTCAAGGGCGAGGTCTGGCACGGTTCCCAACTCCGTGGCGATATTCTCCAGCTCGTCCATGCGGGATCGGATGACCCTCAGCGCGGGGCGACCCGCTACCATCTCGATCCGGCGGACACCGGCACCAACGCTGCTCTCGCTCAGCAGCTGCGAAACCCCGATCACGCCCGTGTTGGACACGTGGGTCCCGCCGCACAGTTCCAGGCTGTACCCCCCAATCCCTACCGATCGCACTACAGCGCCGTACTTCTCGGTGAACAGTGCCATGGCGCCCGCGGCCCTGGCCTCTTCCAGGGTTCTCGTCGTCACAGTTACCGGTATGTTGGCGAAAATGCGGGAGTTGACCTCCGCTTCGACGGCCCTCAGGTCCTCAGGACTGAGAGCTGCATCGTGGGTGAAGTCGAAACGAGCTACGTCCGGCGATACCAGCGATCCGGCCTGGGTTACGTGGGTGCCCAGCCTATCCCGCAGCGCTTTGTGGAGCAGGTGGGTCAAGGTGTGGTGCCGGGCTGTGTCGATCCTCCGTTCGATGTCGATGGCAGCCCTGACCGTGGAGGACACCTCCAGGAAGCCCTCCACCACGGTGCCAATGTGCAGGACTCGGCCCCCCTCATCCCGCTGGGTATCACGTACCTCGAACCGGCCTTCCGAGGTGGTTATCACTCCCGTGTCGCCTACCTGTCCGCCAGATTCCGCGTAGAAGGGCGTCCTATCGAGGATCACGATGGCGTCTGCGCCCTGATCCACCCTGGGTTGCCATTGACCGGCCTCCAGCAGAGCCACGATCTGCCCCTCGGATTCCATCAGCTCGTAGCCCAGGAATCGAGTCTCTTCGACCTCGTCGACACCCGCTGCCACGTCCCGCATCTCCAGAACGCGACCAAACTTCGCCGAGGCCCGGCTGAGCTGCCGCTGTCGATCCATGGCAGTTTTGAACCCATCCTGGTCGACGC
>JAJYNT010000302.1 GCA_021786215.1 Chloroflexota bacterium
GGATCGAGCACCCGCCCTCCCCCCTTGGTGAAGAACTCTATCAGCAGCTTCATCAACTGGGGAGGTTTGTTGGCGCCGTGGGCCTTGCGCAGATTGTGACCATGCTCGGATGGATAGGCTGTGGTGATCACCGACTTGGTGAAGTAGAGCCACTCCTCACCCGACAGGTCGTTCAGGTTGTTCTTCGGGTGAGGAGGGCGGCGGTGCGGACCCGCTTCTGGGGCTTCGTCAGTCATGCCGTGCTTTCCTCTGTGCGAACTAGGCAGGGGCGACCGGCCGGTCGCCCCTACAGTATCCCTTACTCTATAAACAGGGCCGAAACCGACCCCAGATGATCGAACGTGGCCTTGTAGAACTCGCCGGCGTGCACATCGGGGGCCACCACTAGGGCACCGGGAAGGACCACATCGCCAGCCTTCAGCCGCAGATCGTACTGCCCCAGGGTGTTGGCCAGCCAGGCCACCACGTCCACCGGATTGCCCATCACGGAAGCCCCCGCGCCCGTGGCCACGAGTCGACCGTTTCTCTCCAGCACCACCCCCAGCAGTCGTAGGTCGAGCCTATCGATGGGAGTGATGGTCCCTCCAAGGACCACACGCGAGGCGAAGGCGTTGTCGGCGGCGATATCCTGTGCGGCGAACTTCCAGTTCAGGATGCGAGCAGCCGGGATCTCCAGGGCCGGCATCACACCTGCCGTGGCAGCCAAGACGTGGGCCGCCGTCACACCGGGGCCTCCGAGGTCGCTCTTCATGACGAAGGCGATCTCCGGCTCGATCTTCGGCTGCGTCAGTTGAGAGCAATGGATCGGCTCCCCTTCCCGGATAATCATGTCACTCATCAGATGGCCGAAGATCGGTTGGCCAACCTTCAACACCCGCTGGACTTCAGGGTTCGTGAGAGCCACCTTCTTGCCCACTATCACCCGGTTCTCCTGGTAGCGCCCACGGATCAGGGCAAGCTGAACGGCGTAGGCTTCGTCCATGGTCAGGAACGGGAAGCTCTGGATGATCTGCGGTATCTGCTGTACCGACTTCTCCGCGTCAAGCAGTTGTTGGGCGATCTCGTCCACTTGCGGCTGGCTGAGCACTGATTCCTCCTTTAAGGGTCCAAAGGCTCGGGATGGGGAAAGAAGAAGCTACAGAGGCAGCCCCTCTTTGAACTCCTGAATGTTCTTCTGCAGGCCCGCGGCCAACAGGGCGATGTCGTTGCAGATGGGCATCAGGTTGAAGCCTTGCTTGAAGCGGCGGAAGCCCTCCTCAACCGACCCCACGTGGATCCCCGCGGTCTGCCCGTGAGCTTTGGCCACGTCCACCACCCTCTGCACCGCTGCCACATGGCGCGAGTCCTTGACGTCGAAAGCGGGAGGCAGATTCATGGAGATCGCCAGATCCGTCGGCCCGATGTAGTATCCGTCCACACCTGGAAGTTTCGCGATCTCCTCGATGCTCTCGATGCCCTCCACGGTCTCCATCATCACAAGGCAGATCACTTCATCGTTAGCATGATTGAAGTAGTCGTTGCCGTTGTAGAGGCGAGCCCGGTTGGCACCGTTGCTCCGGTATCCCACGGGCGGATATCGACAAGCGCCGATGGCCTTCTTGGCCTCCTCGACATTGTTCACCATGGGAATGATCACCCCCATGGCACCGGCATCCAACGCCCACTGGATGTAGGCCGGTTCGTTCCAGGGGACACGCACGATAGGGGTGGTATCGGATTGCCCGACGATCTGGAGCCAGATAGCGGCCCTGTCCGGACCTATGGCCATGCCATGCTGCATATCCAGGATCAACGCGTCGAAACCCGCACGGACCATTACCTCAGTGGTGTAGGGATCGGGAGTGCTGCACCAGCCGGTGAGCACGGGCTTACCGGCTCGCCACAACTCCTTTGTTCGATTTGGGCGCATGACAAATCTCCTCTCTACCAGTTGGGGACAAAATGGGGACAACGCGCTAGGGCAAGCTGCTGGGCTCGCCAAGCAGGTTTTATCACTCTGCACCTGGCGATGCAAGACCGTTATGGGTCGGTGATGCAAAATGGCATCGACAGCCGCGGAAAGAGGTAGTATACTGCCCCTCAACAACTAAGCCGGGTAAATTATTGACCTGGCTAGGTTGCATGGGATCAGGGTACGGTCGGTTGTACCGACCGGGCCGGCCTCGGGGCGGAGACTTGGCTTAGAACCCTAGCGGAAACCCACTCGAAGACCACTTTCCCCACCGTAGGCTGCTCCAGAGCGGACATTCATGTCCAGTCGCCGGTAGCGTGCGGGCCATTGCGGAAGCGGAAACATGGCGTGACGCGGGATGTCCTGTTTCCGCAACCCGGCATACGGCACCCAATCGCCGGTAGGCCAGATGCTGGCAAGCAACTCGCGGGAAAGATCTTGATGGAGATAGCCTTGTCACCCTCGAGACTCGGAACCCTGCCTTTCGAGAGATATGGATCCTGAGGAGGTACGAAAAGAGATGAGAGGGAGACCCTATTTCGTAGCCGGCGGGTTGCTGGCATCGAGCCTTGCGCTGCTATTAGCCACTAGCTGCGCTGGCGGGGCTGCGCCGAGTCCCACCTCGGCTCCGACGGCAACATCCGCGCCTGCCACTAAAGCCCCCACATCGGCCCCAACGGCCGCACCCGCTCCAACGGCCGCACCCGCTCCGACGGCCGCACCCGCTCCGGCCACATCCGCTCCGGCCGCATCGGCGTCACCCGCGACGGCCGACGTGGCAGCGGGCAAGGAGCTGTACCAGACCAAGTGCGCGGCCTGTCACCAGGCGAATGGCGCCGGAGGGCTGAAGATCGGCAGTGCCACCTCCGCCGACCTGCGCGC
>JAJYNT010000368.1 GCA_021786215.1 Chloroflexota bacterium
TCCCAGGCTCGCTGAGCCAGTCTCGCCCCAAGCTCTTTCGACGTGGCCGCTTGAAGGATCCCAGCCGCGAGGCTCTGAGGACTATCCGGCTCAACGAGAAGGCTGTTCTCGCCGTCACGCAGCAGCTCCTGGAGCGAGGGAAGACGCGATGCCACTATAGGACGGCCAGATGCCATGTACTCGAACAGTTTCATGGGTGAGGTGTAACGACTGGAACGCAAGTCGGTGGATGAGTTGGGCAGCACCAGGACGTCTGCCGCCGCCAGGTAGTCGATCACGCGATCCGGGGCAACGTGACCCACCAGTTGGGTCCTGTCCAAACCCCTCTCCGACGTGAAGTGTCGGAGATCCCTGCTGTCCTCTTCCGTGCCGCCGACAAGGTACACCAAGTAGTTGGCTGGCATCAACTCCGAAGCCTGGGCGAGAGTGTAGACGCCCTTCCATGCGTAGAGGTGGCCGGTGTAGGCCGCGACTGTGGCGTCGGGCGGGATGTTCAGGCGACGCCTGGCCTCGGCCTTCTCGGGGAAGTTACGGAATCGCTCCAGGTCCACGGCGTCGGGCGCCACTAGGACTTTACTGCCGTCCACTCCATTTGAGCGATATTCCTCAGCCAAACCGTGGCTGATGCAGACCACCCGGGCGATCCGCTGTATGGCCCACAGGTGGAGTGTCCTTCGCGCTCTGGAACTCGGAAAAGTGTGGGCCTCGTAGACGGACCTCTCACGGATGGACGCCGGAGATAGGGCGAGCAATACCGTGGAGAGTGGATCCCGCGAGTAGTATATTTCGGCCCTATGGGTGGACAGGTACCGTGCCACGGACATGGCGAAGGTGGTCGACTGGAGTACGAAGGCCGGCTGCTGCAGACGCGCGGGGGCTATCTCCAGGGCGTCCGCGGAGGGCAGCCGGACGATGGGGAAACGTGCCTTCATGCCATAGTAGGTGAAGGGGTCGGTTGCGGAACGCATCAATCTCGGCTGCTGACGCTGAGGGACGATCAGTTCGACATCTGCCCCCCGAAGCTGGAAGGCCTGGCACATCTGCATGATCTGAAGGCTGTTGGCCTTTTCACTCGGTATTCTGTTGTTGGCCAGGTAGTTAAGCTTCATTCGGTGTACTCGACAACCAGTGAGAAGCCCGCGGCCAGCAGGCCGAACTCCAGCAGGTAATCGGTGCCATCACGCCTTACCGATAACGGTACCTGCCCCCGCACACGAAGGGATGAGCGAGGGTTTGGCAGGCCAACGCGCAGCACCAGCCCGGCGATCTCACGCGGGCACTCCATTCGCCATCCGTTGCTGCTCTCATCCAAAGGTGCAAGCTTCACGGCCTCTCGTGCCCTCCACCAGCTGTCGATCTCCTGGGCGGTGGCCACGTAGGCGTCTCCCTCTGCCAGCCAATCCAACGTGGCCTCGTACAGCTTGCCAGACCCTGGATACTCGTGGTCAAAGAAGGTGTGGTTGTGCCAGAGTAGCGTCACCAGGCCGTGGACCGATCGGGTCTGGTCCAGGACGTTGGACACCGCCTCCAGCGCCTTGTTGAACTGAAGGTGGCGGTATTTGAACAGCGTGACGTCCATCACGGCAAGGGGGATCTCCAGAAGATCGAGGGTCCGATCGCCGGCGAGATCGTAGGGGTGGAAGGGAAATGCGTGGCTGCCTCGGAAGCCTTCTCGATCGTGAAACCCCAGGGTGGCATCGTAGGAGAACCCGCCAGCCTCCTGCGCATTCCAGGACTCGGGCACCCGAAATCTGAGGTAGTGGTTGCGATGACCGAAAACCGGAAGGCCGAAATGACGCTCCAGTTTCTCCTTCATGCTTTTCAACAGCTCCGGATCCTTGTAGGAGGAGTAGCTGCCATGCAGCCCGATCTCGTCCCTCGAGCTTTTCAGAAGCTGAAGCAGTCCGGCCATGGGCGGCCTGCCCAGATCATAGCTTACGTCTTCGGGGTGATGGTTCCCTGTCATAAAGTAGTAGGTGGACCGATAGCCGTGCCTGGTCTCGATGGCCGAGATCCGATCGAAAGTCCAATAGGGATCCTGATCCCGAGCAGCGGTGCGAGCGATGCTGGTTACCTGCGCTGCAGCACGGCCCAACCGTCCTCGCGCGGCGGCGGACAGCGCTCCCTTGACATCCCGGATGGCGATGCCTCGAGGCAGCCTGCCCCGGCGCACCACGTCGACGTCGTGAGTGAGGCATCCCGCCATTGGGCGTCCCAGAGGCCAGAACTCCTTCCGCACTAGCGGCACCCCGGCCTGTACGCAGGCTTCTTTCAAGCAGGTCAGCAGCAGTTGAGCGTACTCGCTCACCAGGGGCCGAGCGGCCAGCTCAGCTGGTTCCATCCCGCTGTCGATCCATCGGAAGCGGTCGTGCTCGTCCCGAGTCGAAACGGCGTACTCCTCCGTCCGGGCTATCAAAGCGAATGTGGAGCCGATCAGGTCCCCCGCGACCCGGACCAGGTAGCCGGCACCGATCGGTTCTTCCAGCACCCTGATCTGCCGGGGGTCCGGTACGGAGCGCTCGCCCCCGATCCCCATCGGAAGGTTGGGACCGGGCACCACCACCACCGCGGTCTTCCGGGCGAGGCAGGCTATCCTGGCGGGGTCGGCTTCTCCGATGACCAGATGGGCTTGGCGGTCAGTCAGTGTTGCAATAGCCTCATCCAGATTGGGGATGAACTCGAAGGGTAATCCCAGTGTGGATAGCAGGCTCCGCAGGGCATAACGAGCCCGTTCGCTATCAGCAGCGGCATCGTTGAGCACTACGCGGAGGTAGATGTTGGACCTCCCTCTGTCACTCGAAACTCCCTTT
>JAJYNT010000010.1 GCA_021786215.1 Chloroflexota bacterium
AGCTGGGATCTGACGGCCGAAGGCTTCGACCGGAATATCAGGTAGCGGTACCCCAGGTAGCGTCCGACCTCCTCGAAGAGGCCGGCGGTGAGGGCCAGGGCGAAGATCCACGCCCAGAATAGCTGCGGATAGCGACTCAGCGGGCCGGCCAGCAGCGGCTGGGCGAGTTGGATCGCGGGCACGCGCGTGACCATCTGGAAAAGGAAGAAGATCAGTGCCCCGTACCAGAAATAGCGCCAGGAGACCGCGAGGCGGCGGCGGACGTAGAGTGCCAGGCCGATTGGGAAGATGACCTCGAACAGTATGGCAAACAGATAGGCGGCGATCAGTTTGGCGTCCATAGAGGACCTAACCCCCTGGCCCCCTTCCCCACCGGGGAAGGGGGAATGGATTGACAACAACTACCCCACGCTTCCCTCCACCTCTCGCGGGGAGAGGTCGAAGCTACTTCCACCGGGTGAGGATCGTCTCCCGCTGGAATAGCTTGGCCGCGGCCATCAGCACGCCGGCGTCCAGGGCGGCCAGAACCACGGCCCCGGCCGCGAACATGGGAAGGTCGTACATGATCTTTCCCATGGTCTGCACGATCCCGAGCCCCACCAGCGGCAGCACCACCAGGCTTCCGATTTGCTGAGCCACTCGGGTATCGTTGAACCGGGAGGATACCATGATACCCAAATTCACCCCCAGGATGGCCAGCAGCGGGACAATAATCAGGATCGCCAGAAGCCACATGCCGGAGACTGCGCTGGCGAAAACCACCGGGCTGGCCAGGATAGCCATACCGGCGACCAGCAGCCCGTAGGAGAGCCAGGTCGCGATCACCGCGGGGAGCGTGGCCGCAAGTGATTTTCCCAGCAGCAGTTCCCAGGTGCGGATCGGCGTGGCGAGCAACGGTTCCAGACTTCGAGCCTGCTTCTCGCCGATAATGCTGAAGGTAGCGATGGTCATTGGCGCGAGCACCGGAACGATCAGCAGCATGAACAGGAACTGCCCCAGCATCACCATCTGCACCAGGTCGCTCGGGGGCAGGTGGGCGAGGTTGGGAGCCATCTGGTAATACAGCTGAGCCTCGCCGGGTTTGACCGGCTGGTTTCGGGTGACGTATATCATCACCAGCGGTATTGCCACGAAGATCAGCGGCAGGGGAACCAGGCTGAACAGCAGCAGCCTGTTCTTCACGATCTCGAGGATCTCCTTCTCGAAGACGGCTAGTACCCTCACCTTCTCACCTCCTCTTGGATCAGGGTCAGGTACACCTCTTCCAGGGAATGGCGCACCTCGGACACGAACTGGATCTGCCCGCCGGCCTCCACTATTGTCTTCACCACGATGGGGTTCTGTTCCGCAGGATTCTGAATGGAGAGCACGAGCTTTCTCTCTTCTACGTCCACCTGTCGCACGAAGTTAAGATCCCGGATTGCCGCGGTGACCGGCTCCGTCACCTCCGTCAGCTGCACCTCCACACAGTGGCCGTACAGGTCGCTCCTCAGCCGGGAAGGGGTGTCCACCCGGACGAGTCGCTGTTTCAGGATGGCTATCCGATCGCACAGCCGGTCGGCCTCGTCCAGGTTGTGGGTACAGAGGAAGATGGTGCGGCCCTCGCTCTTAAGGGTCTCGATGAAGTCGCGCACCGTGTGGGCCGACTCGGGGTCCAGAGTCGAGGTGGGCTCGTCCAGGAAGAGCAGCCTCGGCTCGTGGATCAGGGCTCGGGCTATCGCGATCTTCTGCTTCATTCCCTTGGAGAAGCCGGCCACCGCCTCGTGTCGCCGCTCCCACAGTCCCAGGATGCGAAGGTACTTCTCCACCTGCCGGCCGCGCTGATCCTCGTCCAGACCATAGAGGCGGGCGAAGTAGCCAAGGTTCTGCTCGGCGCTCAGCTTGTCATAAAGTCCAGGGGATTCCGTCAGTATCCCCACGTTGGCGCGGATCTGGTCGTTGTCCCTCCCCACCACCCAGCTTCCGATGGTGGCCCTGCCGGTGCTTGGGGCGATGAGGCAGGCCAGCATCCTCACCGTGGTTGTCTTGCCGGCTCCGTTGGGGCCCAGCAGCCCCAGCAGCTCGCCCTCTCGGACGGTGAGGTTTAGCCCGTCCACCGCCAGATTCGGCCCGAACCTCTTGGTGAGGTTTTCGATCTCGATCATAGCCCCAGCTCCAGCTGCCCCTGTGCCGCCTTTGGCTTCTCCCCATGCCGCAGCATCGCCTGGAACTGCTCGTCGGTGAGGATCTGTGTGCCCAACGCCTGGGCTTTCTGCAGCTTGGAGCCCGGGCCGGCCCCCACCACCAGGTAGCCGGTCTTGCGCGTCACCGAGCTACCCACCTCGCCACCCAGCTGCCGAATCCTCTCCTCGGCCTGGAGGCGAGAGATGCCCGCCAGCGTCCCGGTGATGACGAAGCTCTTTCCCGCGAGAGGCAGGTTGCCCTTTGGCTCCTCGGCCCGTTCCTCGAAGTGAAGCCCGGCCCTGCGCAGCCTCTCGATCACTTCGCGGTTCTTCTCATTGGCGAAGTAATCCGCTACGCTCTGGGCGATCTTTGGCCCTATCCCCTCCGTCGTCACCAACTCCTCGTAGCTTGCCCCCATCAGTCGACCCAGGCTGGTGAAGCGAGTGGCCAGCAGCTTCGCCACCTCCTCTCCCGCGTAGCGGATCCCCAGGGCGAAGATCAACCTGGCGAGCGACCGATCCTTACTCTCCGCGATCGCCTTCAGGATGTTGTCGGCGCTCTTCTCGCCCATCCTTTCCAGATGGGTGAGGCTCTCTCGGTTAACCCTGTCGGGGTCGTACAGATCCCCGACGTCGCGCAC
>JAJYNT010000141.1 GCA_021786215.1 Chloroflexota bacterium
GATCTCAGACGGAGGGGAACTGGTGGTGGGCTTGGAGGGGGCCGGACGTCTGGACCTGCTTTCGCGGCAAGGAGATGTTCAGCAGGTGCCGATTGAGCCTCTCGCTTGGGCGCAGGTGCCGCCTGGTTGGGCACACCGTGTAACCAATCTAGGCCCGGTGCCGATGGTATTTCTGTCCAGCTGCAGCGCCGTGGTCGGCCACGACTACGAGGGAGTGCCCAAGGGACCTTGGGCGGACGATTCGTTTGGGAGGGACACATGAGCGCGAACACGACTCCACACAGCGGTACTCTGGCCACGGACTCGCTGGGAATGCCTCAGGTGATCTTCCAGTCCATCTCTAACATGGCACCAGGGCTATCCGTGGTCGCGGGCCTGACCGGGGTCGCAGCTTTTGCTGGCGGTGCCATGCCCCTGGCGCTGGTACTGGGCGTGGTGTTGGCTGCCCTGCTCGTGATTCCTGTTATCCAGTACGCGCGCCGCGTAGCAAGCGCCGGCGGCTACTACACGTATGTGACGCGCGGCCTCAATCCCCGGGCAGGCCTCTACACCGGTTGGATCTATCTTCTATATGAGGCCGCAAGTCTGGCCGGGACAGTGCTCTTTTTCGGCTATTTGTTGCCCGGATTGCTCAATATCGACTTCGGGCTGCATGTGACCAATTGGATGTGGTGGCCAGCCACTATGATTTCAGCTGGCTTTATCTGGTTCATGTCATACCGGGGTATCCGAATCTCCCTCAACTACTCCTACATCATGGGAGCACTTGAAGTCCTCATCTTTGTGGTCGTGGCAATCTGGTTACTGGCCCTACATGCTCACCAGAGCACTGGCGTCGTCTTCACCCCGAAGCTGTCTCCCACGGGTCTCGGCGGCGTAGCTTTGGGGGTGATCTTCTCGTTTCTCAGCCTGACTGGCTTTGGGGCCGCTGTGACACTCGGAGAGGAAGCACGCAATCCCCTCAAGACCATCACTCGCTCCGTGGTGATCGCCATTGTCGGGATCGGTGCCTTTTACATCTTCCTTGGCTTTGTGTCCGTAGTGGCATGGGGCCCCCACCACATGGCGACCTATGCTTCGTCAACCGTGCCCTTCGTGACGTTGGTGCAGCATAATCTCAGTTCGGTGTGGGTGTGGCTGCTGACGATCCTGACGCTCAATGGCAGCCTTGCCTGTGCTCTCGCTATCCACAATGCCCAATCGCGTATGCTTTTCTCTCTCGGGCGGGACAACCTAATAGTCCCTAAGCGGCTGGGAATAACCCATTCCAAGTACCAGACACCCTACCGTGCCGTCCACCTCTCGGCTCTCGTCACGATCGTCGGAGTCAGTATCGCCGGTGCTCTGCTCGGCCCCTTAGAGGGGTTCTTTCTGTTCGGCTCGATTGCCACCCTCGGCGCTTTGGCGGTGCATTTCGCAGTCAATGTCAGCGTCCCTGGGTACTTCCGCAAGATCCACTCCTTTAACTTCTTTCTCCACTTCGTCATCCCTGTTCTTGGAGCGCTTTTAATTCTCCTTCCTATCTACTTCTCCGTGGTGCCCCTGCCAGCGTTTCCAGTGATGGTAGCTCCGTTTGTCGCACTCGTCTGGCTCGTCGCTGGCATATTCGTGGTGCGCTCGGTGGGCCGACGCCATCCCGAGCTGCTGGCGCGAGCGGGTATGCTGAGCGCGGCTGATCGGGACGCCGGCAGCCAAGCCTAGAGCGGCAGGCCAGCCGGTGCGGGCTGGCCTGCCGGCAGTGCGTTCACTCTCGGAGAGTACGGCCATGGGAAGTGATGTGCCCGGAGCGGAGGCAGCCACTCAGCTTAAGGGGGAGCGGCACCTCAGTATCTTGTCGGTCTTGGAGAGCCAGGGCAGGGCGGAGGTACGGCAACTGAGCCATCTGCTCGGCGTCTCGGAGGTGACCATTCGGCGCGATCTGCGTGAGCTTGACCGGCAAGGGGTGTTGGTAAACGTCCGGGGCGGAGCCCTGGTCAGTCGAGGTACCGGGTTCGAAGTTCCATATGCGGCCAAGGTCGGCGCCTACAAGGATGAAAAGGTACGGATCGCCCGGGCGGCCTGTGAGCGATGCCAATCAGGGCAGACGGTGTTACTTGACGCTGGCACCACCGTAGGGGAGATGACTGCCCACTTGCCTAATAGTCAGTTGACGGTCATCACCAACGCTCTCAACGTGATCAACATCCTTGCCAGACGGGGTTCAGTTCCTCTGCTGGTGATCGGTGGCGAGTTTCGTGCAGTGTCTCAGGCCTTCCTCGGCCCGAGTGCACTGGGGGCTCTGTCGGCGTTGCGAATAGACCTTGCCTTTGTTGGGACCGAGGGAGTTACCGCCGACCGCGGCCTTCAGGTGCCAGATAGCAGTGATGCCGCCTATAAGCAGGCGGTCGTGCGGGCGGCTCGAGAGGTTGTCGTGCTGGCCGATCACAGCAAGTTCGACGTTGAGCGCTTGTTCACCTTTGCTGGTTGGAACGAAATCGACGAAGTAATCACCGGGAGCGAGACCCCCGGTCCTAAACTTGATGCTCTCCGTGCTATGGGGGTGACGGTAACCGTCGTCTAGGTTGCCAGTGCGTGGCACTGGTAGGTTGCACCTCTTTGAAAGCGCTCGCGTCCACGGTTGGTTTGCGGCGCGCCAGGTACGTGGCGTTCTCGGGAACGTTCTGTCCAGTCCGCGGTCCGACCTGCCCATGCGGGCACCCACAGGTCTTGACGAGGGTCTGCCCTGCCCTGAGACGGCGATGGGATTCCGGGCACCCCCAAGCCATCGATAAGGGTGGTTATCGGCAGCTAAGGGGCAGTCGG
>JAJYNT010000331.1 GCA_021786215.1 Chloroflexota bacterium
CTGGGCTTGGTCTTTTCAGCCCGAGGCTTGAGCCTCGGGCATGGCTCGCGAAAGTGCGTCCCACTTGATGGACGGACCAATTAGCTCTCTGGTGTAAATCTACGGTAGAATCAATGGTAGGAGGACCATGCCATTGATTCGAGTACAACTGAGTTGCGACCAGCGGGGAGAATTGCAGCAACGCACCCGGCAAAGGGGGCTTTCGCCTCAGACGCGAGAGCGGCTGGAGATGATCCGACTGGCAGACGCAGGCTGGAACATTCCAAAGATTGCCGGGTACTTGGGACGCCAGGAAGCCGCCAGGAAGCCACCGTGAACCAGTTCGACACCGCCGCTTACAACGGCGTCCTCGCCGAGACCATTAGCTACTCAGGGCACAACGGCGACCTCATCCACGCCTACTGCGCCTGCCCAACGGGTGCGGGGCCGTTCCCGGGCATCGCGCTCGCGCACCACATGCCGGGCTGGGACGAGTTCTGCCGCGAGATGGCGTACCGCTTCGCCAACCACGGCTACGCGGTGCTGATGCCGGACCTGTATTGCCGCCAAGGCCACGGCTCGCCGGATCACGTTGCCGCCCCTGAGGCGAGAGGGCGTCGGGCAAGCTGAGGACCCTCGGTTTCCGCTGGCAGCTACTCACCCATCCGTTCGACGGTCTCTTCGGCGATGGCCTGCTCCGCCACATCTCTGAGATCCTCGGCTGCCATCGGTGGCTCGACCCGGGTAATTCCCCGCAGTCGATCGAAATGGGTGTCGTAGGAGTAGAGGATCTGGGAGTCCGCCTGCTCCATCGCCGCGACGATCACGGCATCGCTGAAGTCCACCTTCGTGCTGGCGTAAAGCTCCAGCGCGCGCAGCACGGCGGCACGGTTCTCGAGCTTAAAACCCGGCAGGCGGACCAAAGGGCTTAAGAGCTCGTAAACCTCGGAACGGGGCAAGTTGTAGAGGCGTGGCGAGGAGAGCACGTACACCGCGTCGGCTATCACCGTATCGGGCGCGGCCACCGTGGCCTTGCCGGCTCTAACCGCCTCAAACAACGCCGCGGCTCCCTCCTGCTTCACGAGGTCGTCGCGGGTGAGCAGGCGGATGATGACGTCGGTGTCGATGAAGGGGTGACTCATAGGCTGGCCTGGTACTTGTCTCGCAGATGGTCCTCGCGGGCAATCTCTCGCATCTCGTCCCTGGACAGAGGCTTCCCCAGCGATCCTGCCGCCCCCCGTAGGGAGGCGATGCCGGCATAGCGAGGAACCCTGAGGCGCACTACCCCGTCCGGTTCGATGACGAAGGAGAGCTTGTCGCTCTTCCCAACCCCCAGGTGCCGCCGAACCTCGGCCGGGATGGTCACCTGGCCCTTACTGGTGATGGTGGAAACGATCTCCTTCATGTCTGCTCCAGTTGTAAGGCATCCGTTCATAAGTAAGGCAATTCTACTATGCGCCTTACGTCTTGTCAAGTAGGTGCAGCCGCCAATTGGGCCCCGCGTTGAATAATGTTATTGATCATTATCCCGCCCACCCGTCACGATGGGCAGGGTAAGGACCCAATATTCCTCGGAAAGCATCAGGGTGTGACGTTCGGAACAGCTAGGACCAGTCAGACCCAACCCCCCTTCCCAGCGGGGAAGGGGGGTTGGGAGGTTCACGCCCCGATGCCTAGTTCAGTAAGCGGTATTGTCTCTAGGGCGTCGGGGTCGGGAGCGCGGCTCCCGGTGTGGCCGCCGGCACCGGGGTCGGGGACGGAGCCGCCGTCGGGCTCGACGGCAACACCGTGGTTGGTCCCAACGTCGGCGTCACGGACAGCGTGGGAAGCACCGTCTGGTTCGGGGCCACGGTGGGTACCGAACCGATGTCCATCCGAATGCGGGTCCGCATCACCGGACCCAGATCCGCCATCGCCTGCGCCATGCTGGCCGTCAGACTCTCCAAATCGGCAGTTGACGTGGTAGACAGCTGCTGGCGAATGCTCACCAACATCTGATGCATCTGGCCGAGAATGTTGATGATATCTGCATAGGTAGGTTGGTCGTTGGCCAGCTTCATCTCCTGCTGGCGTAACTGCAGGATGGCGGCCATCATCTGTTGAACGCTCATCATGCTCGGCATCGGCGTGCCCTGCATCATGGTGCTGGGGGTCACTGCCGTGGCGGCAGGGGTCGTCGGCGCCGACACCTGGCTGGCGCGGGTTTGCACTACCAGGGACATCTCCTTAGTGATGTCCGACATCATACCGAACGCCTGATCCTGCTGTTGCGGGGTCATCAGGGAGATCTCCTGACTGAGCTCGTACATCAGGTTACTGGCACTCTGAACCATGGCAAGCAACTGAACCGGGGTGGGGCTGTTGCCGGCAAGAATCTTGAGCTGTTCACGCAGCTGGTCCATATTGCGAAGGGTCACCTGAACCCGAAGCGGTCCAGGCGTGCCAGCTATGCTAGTTCCCACGGCTGCGACTGTGGCCCCGACGCCCGGACCCATCGTCCCAGGTCCAGCCATTGGCATGCTGGTCCCCGAACCAGGACCGTACTGCCCGACCGACCTGGAGTCGGTCGTTGCAGCCGGGGATGAGCAGGCCGCCGTCAGCAGTGCCACAGCGGCAGCTGTTGCCAGCATAGGGGCTATCGCCACTCTTCTCATTTTTCCCTCCTAATTCCCTCCAATCAGTGGCCCTCGCCAGCTCCAATTGACTCTGGTCGCTTGGTGCGGACCGGAGCCGAGGCTGGCAAGAAGCGGACCGCTTCTTTTCCTAGCCACAACCATGGCATGACCTGTGCTCGCCTTGCCCATGCTATCTGCG
>JAJYNT010000230.1 GCA_021786215.1 Chloroflexota bacterium
GCTGCCCCGGCCCCGCCAATCAGCAGCAGCCCTACCAGATCGTCCAGCCGACCTTCTCTCTCCTCCATCAGTAGAACCCCAGAACCCGCAGTACCATCAGGATCGCCACCCCTGCCAGCACCAATGCGAGCCCCCGGGTCAAGACGACGCTCCGTTGATAGGGCGCCAATCGAGCCCCGGCCAATGACCCGAAAAACACCCCGATGACCACAGCGGCCGTCAGCGGAGCGTTCACGTAGCCGCGTGCATAGTAGATGTAGGCGCTAGCGACGGCGGTAACCCCGATCATGAAATTGCTGGTGGCCGTAGCGGCCTTCACCGGCACCCTCATGCCCAGCACCATGGCGGGAACCTCGATCACCCCAGCCCCGATGCCCAGCAGTCCCGACAAGAAGCCGGCCAGGAGACCGAACCCCATGCCCAGCGGGAGCCGTTGCACGCGATAGCGAACTTCCCGGCGCAAGCTGGGGTCATAGAAGTGGGCTCCCAGTTCCCCCTCTCCCCGTTCCTGGGGCGCCTGCGGCCCCCCTTCCTCCTGCTGCCTGAACAGGGCAACCGCCGTCGCGACGAGGGAGGCCGCGAAGACAATGGTCAGAAGCTGGGCTCCCAGAGACACGGCGGTGAGTACTCCCAGCATGCCCCCGGTGGCGGTGGCGATCTCCTGGGAAACTCGGGTTGCGGGCACCCCCCATCTGTGCTACTGTTACTCATACTGGTATACAATCATGGAAAGGGTCCACCGTGGACTTCATTGCTACCGAGTCCATCGAGCCCAATAGCTACGTGCCTCTCAGGGTCCAGGTATACAGTGCGCTTCGCGATGCCATCGTGAGCGGAAAACTGCGGCCGGGGGAGCGGATCGTAGAGGATCGGATCTGCATGGAGCTGGGCGTCAGCCGCAGCCCGCTTCGCGAGGCGTTGCGGAAACTGGAAGGGGAAGGTCTCGTCTCCATTTTGCCCAGACGGGGCGCGGTGGTGACCGAGCTCACCCATGGGGAGCAGCTTGAGCTGTTTGCGGTCAGGGAGGCGCTGGAAGGGCTGGCTGCGCATCTGGCGGCAAGCCAAATCACCCCTGTCGAGCTTGCCGAACTGGAGGACGTATGCCTGGCAATGGAGCAGTGCATCGAGGCCAGGGACATGCCGACGGTCGTTGCCCTGAACACACAATTCCATGAATTGATCGCGAAGGCCAGCCGAAACCGTTGGGTGCGCGAGTTTCTGGTCAGCATCAGAGCACAGACCCGTCGATTGTATCGCTCTTCACTCGAAAAGCCGGACCGCGCGCTGGAATCGGTGGCGGAGCACCGCTTGGTCATCGAATCCCTCCGGCGAGGTGACGGTAGCCGTGCCGAGGCCCTGGCCCGCAGGCACGTGTTGCGAGCCCAGCAGGTCGCTGCTGAGGCCGCGCGGTAGCCGCGCACCCTGGTAGCTCAACCCCTCAATGTTGCCCTTCGCGCGCTCAAGAGCCGACAGTCCAATCTTTCTTGCCCCTCGGACATGGTTCACACCGCAGGGTAGATAGGGTAATAGTGGGCGCATGTAGCGTCGGGGCTTGTCCCCGACGGGTAGCCACGTCGCCCACAAGGGGCGACGCTACAACTGTTACCACTGTCCTGAACCACGCCTCACCCCGCCTCCATCGGCACACTATTTGCCAAGAAGTGACCGAACGTTGCCGCCCATGGTGGCCGAGGATCTACCAGAGAGTCCAGACACCCGAGACATCGGACTCCACGACGGTCGGTGAGGATGGGCCAAGCCCAAGGGCGAGCCCCGGAGTGTGCGGCGGCGTATGGATAGTCTGCTGAGGTGCAGAGAGCCGCGGGAGAGAATCGAGGCCAAAGGCGGTTACCTTTGGCCTCTTCTGTTCTTCGGGGTCCCACCCATTGTGAAAGGTGAACAGGCCATGACCGTAGATGAGGATCAGGAGAACAAGCGCCGGGGCAACCTGCTTACCGCTCCACTGCGTTTTCTCCTTCACTGGATAATCAAAGCTATTGTCTTCATGTTCTTGGGAATCCGCCTCGTGCTGCGACCGAGAGCGGTCCGGTACGGCTTGGTGGCCCTCATCGTCGTCTTGGCCATCGGCTGGAAGGTGATCGGAGTACCGATCCAGGGGATGCAGACGTTCGGGCCCCAGACGGCTACCACCGGATCGACCATGTCGACGACGGCCACCAACCAGCTTCCCCCTTCCCCTGTGGTCGAGACCTACCTTCAGGCACAGGCCGCTTTCGACGGGAAAACGATGTGGGACCAGATCGGACAGAGCATGAAGAACTCCATGCAGGCCAACAGCGGGGCCACGCTACAGCAGCTGCAGCAGGAGTTGAACAGCGCCAAACAGCAGGGCCGTCGATATACGGGGGCAATCTACGTTGGCGGCGTGCCTATGAGCGATGGCGAGAGCGTCTACTTCTATGTGTTGAAGGTGGAAACCCCCAACGGTTCAACTGACGTGCCCTACATATACATCGTCGGCAAGGACGGCAAGATCGCCAGCATTCAGTGAGCGAGGTACAAATGCAAGACAGCGAGATCAAGAAGCCCTCCCTCGACAGATCGATAGATAGCTTTATCGACGGAGTTTTCGGGCTAATCGGTCGGCAACTCCGATGGCTCGTGCTGCTCGCCATCATCGGGACGGTGTTCTGGGCCTTCCTGCTGCCCACCTGGCAGACCTGGCTTCCCATGGTGGGTTACGGTGCCCTGTTGCTTTTCCAACTCGCCTTCGCCGTGCTGTTCATGGTGGTGCAGTTCGTCGCCCTCTTCTGGTTCCTCGGAAGGGGCCG
>JAJYNT010000379.1 GCA_021786215.1 Chloroflexota bacterium
TGTCGAAGGCGTAGCAGCCCGGTGCCAGCGACATGAGTTGGTCTTGTCGGTAGTCGACGTAGGCCCAGAGCGACTTCATCTCGAACAGGTGCGGCTTTCCCTCCTTCCAGCAGCAGGCGTCGGGGGTCGGGCCCTTCTTCCCTCGGGTGAAGGTAAGCGCAACTACTCGATCGAAGCTCTTGTCCATGGCCAGGTGATAGAACCCTTCGATCTCGGCCAGACCAGCGAACAGGTTGGCCCTGAGGTTCTTCGTGGTAAGGCCAACCGGGTTCTGTCGCAAATGTGCATCCATGTTCTCGACTCGGTCGTGGACGTCCTTGAGATCTGCTTCGGTGGCATCCCAATTCGAGGGCAGCAGATCCTCGGTCAGATCGCCATTCCGAGCGAGCCTTCGGTAGTGGCGCCCAAGGAAGACGTTGACGGCCGGATGCGATTGAAGCGCGGCTTTGATCTGGTCGGCAGATACTGGCGCGCTCGACCCACGAAGATACTCGATGATCTTCTGTACACGCCTCCGTTCGTCGTACCCCGGCTTGAGCATTTGGCATAGGTCGGGCGGGAACGCCCGCGCCCGTACGTCTTCCGAGTGAGCGTCCTTCGCAGAGGAAATCCTGTTATGCTCCAGAGGCCGCTGAATAGCGGCTGATTCAGCTTCGATGTCATTCTGTGCGGGTCCGCCGTCTGGCCCATCCTGCTCCGAGCCGGTTACGAGACGCCGGTATCGGTCCGGGCTCTCGCCAATATCCTTGATGTAATCATCTACAGCAGTTCTCGCCTCAGGCCAGGCGACCGCTACGTCCTCCAGCAGGTACAGGAAGCTTCCGAGGAATCGACGATCTTGGCACACACCGGTCACCTGGGCCGTCTCGGCTCCCAGTTTCAGCACATCCAACCTGACCACATTGGGAATCTGACCACGTGCCAGGCCGGCCGGTCCCATGTGTCGGCCCATCATGTTCAATCTCATTCTGTCGGCTGCCCTAGCCTCTGGACGCAGACCGGCAACGCCGGGCTGAGGGACCCAGAATACCCACCTGTCGCCATCGGTAGCGTGGTGGAGCCGTATGGTGGCCATGGACCTCCCGCGCTCCATCAACCAACGAGCGAACAGATAGGGCATTGTGTACAGACAAGGAAGGAGTATGGGCGGGAGCGGGGTAACTTCACTTTGCTCGCCCTCGAGTACCGAACGGGGCTGCTCACCGGGGAGCCTTGTCATGGGATACCTCCTGACCGGGCCGTCTGACTCCCACAGGTGGGTCAGAGGCCATGAAGAGGTGAGCGAGTTGCCTACTCACACTACTGCTCATTCTACCATTCCCGCTGGGCAGCGGCTGATGTCAGCATGATCACTGCTGATGTTCGGGATTGTGCGGGTGCAGCCTGGACTACCCCCTGCTCCGACTTCGCGGCCGCCTGTGTAGTGGAGGCTTTAGCTGGTGCCGAGAACGATGTCCGGTTGAAGCCTCGATTCCGCGATGTCGGAAACAGCGTGGCGAGGTACCGGCTGGTGAGGACGGGCAGGGGTATCCTTGCCACCCCATCGGCTTCTGGGGCACGATCCGCAGGGTCCGGTCGTCTTCTGCTGTGGGGTTGCCTCGACCGTCCCGGTTGCTGGTACAGAAGTAGAGGTAGCCCTCCGGTCCCTGGACCACGTCCCGGAGCCGTCCGTAAGCCCCCTCGAAGAGCCGCTTCTCCGACAACACCACCTGCGAGCTAGAACCCCCGAGCACCACACGATGCAGGTGCCGGCCCCGCAGTGTCGCGAAGAAGAGGTTGCCGCTTCAGTCCGATAGCCGGCTGCCGTCGTAGAAGGTCGCCCCCGAGAGCGCCACGCTGGATGCGAAGACCAGAATCGGGTCGACGTAGTTGAGGCTCCCTGCGATCCCCTGAACGGCAGGCCACCCGCAGTTCTTCCCCGCCTCGATTACTTTCACCTCGTCGTTACTCACCGGGCCGTGCTCCGTGCTGAACAGCTGCCCGTGCCGGACTGAAAAGCCAGCCCCTCCGGGTTTCGACGGCCCAGGGTGTAGACGGGGGAGCCGGGAAAGAGGTTGTCGCTGGGGATCGTACCGTCGGGATTCAGTCTCAGGATCTTGCCTGAGAGAGAGTGGGGGTCCTGGGCATTCTGCGAGTTGGTCGCATCCCCGGTAGTAGCGTACAGCTTGCCATCGGGCCCAAACTTCAGTCTTCCGCCGTCGTAGATGTTCGCCCCGGGCATGCCGTCCAGCAGCACCGTCTCCCCGCTCGCCTGGTTCCCTTCCGCCTTCATCCGCGAGATCCTGTTGACCAATTGGCCCCGGCCGTTCGCATGAGTATACATTACGTAGAGAAAGCCGTTGTCCTGGAAAGCCGGATCCAGAGCTAATCCCAACAACCCGTACTCGTCTCCGAGTACGGCGACCACCGGCAGCGTTGCCACCGGGTCGGGCAGAAGCTGCCCGTTCACCATCGGGTGCGCGTCAGATTTCCGGGAAGCCCTTGAGCTGGCTGTATGCACCTTTCCGAAAGCCCGCTCACTGGCTCAGGCCGATGCATCGCTTTTCGGCCTACTGGCTGGCGGTCATCCACAAACGTGACGCCCACCCTTCACCATCACTTTGCGTACCACTCCATTAACTTCTGTGCTACAATCCCCAACCGCTCGATGAGGGAGATAGAAGAAGAGCCGAACCCTTGGACGGGTCCAAGGGACCAACTCCTTCCAGAGGTGATCGACGTGGATCCAAAGGCGTTCTGGGTGGGGCTCAGTCTGGTACCCGGCATAGGGCCGGCGAAATTCCGACGTCTG
>JAJYNT010000486.1 GCA_021786215.1 Chloroflexota bacterium
GCTCTTCGCGGTCTTGACGTCTCGGCCCTGAAGGGCCGGGTTAACTGCGGTCTGGCCGATGCTCTTAACCCGGCCGTTCACGGCCGAGGCCAAATCACACTTCCCCGCGATGACCCGAACGAGAGTGGGGTTGCGCCGCCGATCAGGCCTCGCACAACAGTCTCCACTGATCCCATTGTACCATGTCCGGAGTTGACTCTTGGGCAGCGAGACGAGGGCGGCCGGATTGTCCGGCCGCCCTCGCTGAGTCGCTACTGCTCCGAATTGGCTCGCGAGACTCGCCCTGTTACTGCCCCGGCTGAGGCAGGTCGTACTGGTAGAGGTCGTAACTGTTCATGATGTTGATCAACTTTGTGGCATAGCTCGGATCAGTGGCGTAGCCCGCTGCCTGGATCTGCCTGGCGAACTCCCGCGGGTCGTTGACATACTGGAAAGCCGCGGCATATCGAGAGCGGTCTGCCAGGAAGCGCCCGTGATCCATCACCGACTCGTAAAGGTTGTGGTAGGCCTTGAATGCGTCGTTCACGGTCACGTTGGCGCCGCTAATCACTTCCCAGGTGCTCATGCTGATCACGCCGGCAGGCCCTGGTCCGGCCGCTCCCGCCTTGATACCAAAGTAGTTCTGGCCTCGCTTCGCCAGAAGGCTCTGGCCCCAATCCGACTCCAGGATGGCCTGAGCGATCGTAACCGAGGCGGGGACGCCGCTATCCAATTGGGAAGCCTGAGCTGCCTGAGCCACCGCGGCGATGAACTTGGCGTGGGTGGAGATGTCCGGGGTAGGACGATCACCACCCCTGCTGGATGCAGTGACCCTGTTGGGTGCGGGGGCTGTGGTGGCAGACTGATCGGATGTGGAGGCCGGAGCCGCGGACTGGGTGGATGACTGACTCGTCTGCGTTGTGTTGGTATCCTGACTTTGACCGCCACCGCTGGTCTGCCCTCCCTGATCCCATGAGCTTGGGTTGAAGAGAGAGGACATGCTGTTGCTAAGGTTTGGGTCGGGCTGCCACCCCTGGCCATTGTTGGTGGCCATAGTCTGCACCGCACCCGATGTGATCTCTCGTGCGTACGCAGGCCTGTCCAGCGGCAGAGGCATGAAGACCGCGGCCATCAGAAGCAGCCCTGAGAGAGCCGCGACAGTGCCACGTGGCGGCTTCAGTTTTCCTGAAGGTGTCAGCATTCGTTGGATTAGGCGACTCGGGGTTGCCCCGTCGTGTCCGATGATGGGGCTCTGCAGCCAGCGTGGCCCCGTAGCCAGGGGGTGGTCCGCGTCTACGTCGCTTGCTCTGGATTCGGGTTGCACCGACCCATGCCAACATAACATATGGCGAGACTCCTGCTAGTCGCGGCGCTGCCGCAGGGGCATCGGGTTGCAGGGCGCGACAGAGTGATGTTATTGATGGGGCGCCAGAAATGGAGCGACCCACGTAGCTATTCCACTGGATTCGCGAGGGCAGTTAGAACCAGGGTAACGGGCTCTTCATGCCAACCGGCGTTTGCCGGGTTTGCCCCTGTGAAAACCGTCACATGACGGATGGCAAAGTATAACCGGCGCTTTTTCAAAAGAGCAAGAGCAGTGCGTGTAGAATCGGCGCAAATAGGACTATATGGCTACTATGGAGCGACGAGTACGGCTTTGTGTGCGCTAGACGAATAGCCTCGCGCGCACCGCAGTAGATACGAACGTAGAAGTTCGATGCTTGGTGCAGACAGGTCGGGTGGTGGACTTGGTGATAGCCTCTCCGCATCGACCAAGAATGGGAGCCGGCACGGCCAGAAACGAGCCTTTGTGTTATGATTCGGGTATCTCGCGGGGGGATTGTGCGGTGAGCGACAGGCTGGTTTCGCCCAGCGCGGGCGAGTCAGAACAGGTCTTGGAGACCAGCCTTCGGCCGAAGAGGCTGGGGGAATACATTGGGCAGGAAAAGGTGAAGGAGAACCTCCGAATCTTCCTGCAGGCTGCGAGAGCTCGGGAGGATGCACTGGAGCATGTGCTGCTTTATGGGCCGCCCGGCCTGGGGAAGACTACCCTGGCCAACATCATCGCGGCGGAGATGCAGGTGAACATTCGCACTACCTCCGGCCCGGCGATCGAACATCAGGGGGATCTCGCGGCCATCCTCACCAACATGCGGAAGGGCGACGTCCTCTTCATCGACGAGATCCATAGGCTGAGTCGCATTGTGGAAGAGGCTCTCTATCCGGCGATGGAGGATTTCGTCTGGGACATGATTGTGGGCAAGGGACCTACGGCCCGAAGCCTTCGGCTCAGTCTCCAGAAGTTCACGATCATTGGCGCTACTACCCGCATGGCCATGCTCAGCTCTCCTCTTCGGGATCGTTTTGGAGCAATCTACAGGTTGGACTTCTACGAGCAGGAGGCGATCGAGCAGATCGTGCGCCGCTCTGGCCAAATACTGGGTGTAGAGATCAAGCCGGAGGGCGCCGCCGAGATCGCCAGGCGGTCGAGGGGCACTCCCCGAGTTGCCAATCGGCTGCTCCGCAGGGTGCGGGACTATGCTCAGGTGATGGCCGATGGGATCATCACCAGGGAGATAGCAGAGCAGGCACTAAGTCGGTTGGAGGTTGACCACCTGGGGCTGGATGAAGCTGACCGATCGGTGCTTCGCGCTATCATCGAGAAGTTCGACGGTGGTCCGGTGGGGGTCGAGACCATAGCGGCGTCCACCAACGAAGATGCCGACACCGTCATGGATGTATACGAGCCCTACCTGCTGCAGTTGGGTTTCATCGCGCGGACCCCCAGAGGCCGGGTGGCGACCCGTCCGG
>JAJYNT010000069.1 GCA_021786215.1 Chloroflexota bacterium
CTTCCGTCACGTCGCCATGCCCCTGTCCCGGCCGGGCATGGTTGTCGCGGCAATCCTTTCCTTCATTTTCTCATGGAACAACTTCATTTTCGCGGTGATCCTGGCCGGTCAGGACACTAGAACCCTGCCGGTGGCGATCTTTAGCATGCTCAACTTCAATCAATTCGCCTGGGGCAATCTCGCTGCGGCCGCACTGGTCGTGACACTGCCGGTGCTGGTGATCACCATCGTGGCCCAGCGCCAGATCATCACGGGGATGACCAGCGGAAGTATCAAAGGATAGGGGCACGTGCCCAATCGCCTCGGCTCCATCAGGGCGCCGGGCGCAACCATCGGGTATCGATCGGCAATGCGGCCGAATAACCATCGACGAAGGAAGGACGATCTTTGAGTAAGCGACTTTCAGGCGTGATTCCACCGATGCTCACACCGATTGACGACGACGAACAGCCGGACCGCCCCGCGGTCCGCCGCCTGGTGGAGCACATCCTCGCGGGCGGAGCGAACGGTATCTTCCTCCTGGGCACCATGGGCGAGGGACCCAACCTGCGGCTTTCGGTCCGTCAGGCGCTCGTCGAAGCGACCGTGGAGGCCGTCGCCGGCCGGGTCCCGGTCATCGCCGGCGTCCTCAGAGCCAACACCGCCGAGGTGATCGACGAGATGCACGCTCTATCCGGGCGGGGCCTGGACGCATACGTCGTGACCACGCCTTACTACTACAGCGAATTCGGTGGCGACCGCCTGTACCATCACTTCCGGCGAGCAGTCGAAGCCTCGGATCTCCCTGTGCTCCTGTACAGCATCCCCTCTGCAACCAAGGTGGCGCTGTCAGCCGAGATGGTGCTGCGGCTCGCCGAACTGCCCGGTGTGGCCGGTGTGAAGGACAGCTCGGGCCACTGGAACACGGTCCGGACAATCCTCCAGAACCGTCCCAATCCCGAGTTCACGCTGCTTCAGGGCTGGACCACCATGGCGGTGGGAAGCCTGCTGGCCGGCGCGGATGGGCTGGTGCCTGGCGAGGCGAACATCTTCCCCAAGCTCCTGTCCGACCTCGTTGCGGCCGTCAAGCGTGGAGACCTGACAGCGGCCTTCGACTGCGAGGCCAGGGTGTTCCGGTGTGTGCCGGTCCAGGGCTGGGGAAGCATTCATGCGCTCAAGATTCTGGGGAAAGCCATGGGGCTAATGGGCGACAGTGTGACCTCCCCGCTGCCCCTTATCACTCCGGAAGAGATCCGGGCGGTCCTGGCCGCCGGAGAGGCAGCGGGCCTTCCTATCCAACGGGAAAAGGTTGGATAGAACTCATCACCAGATTCCTTGGAGGCAGTAATGGCACGTATCGGGGTACTGACCTTCTCCGACGGGCGGGATTTCATGCACCGGAGGGTGGCGGAGTTCTGCCGAGGGGTTGAGGCAGAGATCGCCAACACGCTGACAACCGCCGGCCACGAGGTGGTGAGGGCCAGGGAGATTCTGGGCGTTCCCACATTTCTCCATGATAGCTGCCCGAGCTACCCAGGGCCCTTTGATGCTGTTTTCCAACATCAACCCTGAATACCCGGGCGTACTGTTGCCACTGTCAGTGTACAGCAGTCCGCTGTACACATCAAGACTCACGGCGCCAGAATCGTGCCGGCCTTCGCCGCCCAACGAGTCGCCTCCGGTATAGCGTTGAGCACGTCCGCCATCCGGCTGGTCTCGTTGTCGATGACGTAGGGGATTTTCAGCACGTGGAACCTCGCGGGTACTCCGCGGTGGTCGATGTGCCCTCGCGGCGACCGCCAAAGGGTTGTGGGGATCTGGTCGACCGGTTATGGGACATGGTCGCCACGATATGAGACAGCTTCGCGGCGGATGGGGTCATAATGAGCCCCGGTCATAAGTGCCGAACGTCCAATGCTGAACATCCAATGCCGAGCGTTCAGTGCCGAACCGCCAGCAGATAGCGCGTGCCGCGTCGCCCCCCGACCCTGTGCAGCCAGCCCTCGGTCACAAGACCATCAAGCAGCCTGGTGGCGTTCTTGCGGTTCACCCCCAGGATCCTTCGAACGTCCTCGTTCCGGATCTGCCCATTCCGTTCCAGGATGGGGGGACCAGCGCGCAACCTCATCCGTCTTGGTCATAGCATCTCCTTCAGCCGCTGGCTGATGTACCGTCCCTCCTCCTCTGCAAGGCCGTAGCACCGGAAGAGCACAGCGTCTATGGCATCCTGGATCGGTTGGCTTTCCGGAGCCAGGTGCGCTCGCTCGGAGCGACCATGGAGCACGCGTTTCTCCTCAATGCTCTGGATGCGCCGGCTCATTTCTGCAAGCATCTCGGCAACGTAAGCCGGCATGATCCCAGGTGTCGGAGATGGTTCAAGACTCGTGGTAATCAACTCGTCCCAATTGCCGTCTTTAAGGAGCGGTCGCCAATCATTGCTGGCTGTGCCCTCTCGAATGGACGGCACTGGTAGGGCATTGAACTGGTACTCGTTTACCTTCGAGTTCGTGCTGCCGAGGCGGAAGTACCAATCCAGCACTTTCGAGTTCAGGAGCGCTAACAGAAGTGACAGATCCAAGCTAGATGATGCTTCCGTACAGTAACTGACAGTGTCAAAGCAGAACTGGCCGACGGCAACAGGAGCAGCGATCAGACGGCGGAAATTGTTCTGCGGGGCGCTGCGCTGGAACCCTACCTTAGGATACTTGTGATCAAGAGCCTTTGATCCCTGCCTCTTGTCCTTCAAGAACCTCGGCACATCGAGGTAAAGTTCCTCTCCCTGGGACGCCTCTCGTACCGCG
>JAJYNT010000408.1 GCA_021786215.1 Chloroflexota bacterium
TCTTCGGTGAGCGGCATCGACGCCCACATCATCTCGCAGATGGCCGGTCGCCAGCTGCCCTTTGCCTCCTTCATCGTTCCCTTCTGGCTCGTGATCACCTTCGTATTTATGGAGGGCGGCAGCCTGAAGGATGCCCTGGAGGTGTGGCCCGCTACCCTGGTGTCCGGCGTGTCCTTCGCGCTCATGCAGTTCCTGGCCTCCCAGAGCCAGGAGTTCTTCCTGGTCACGGACGTGCTGGCAGGTATCTTCTCGGTAGCCTGCACCGCCCTTTTCCTGCGCGTGTGGCATCCCAAGACCCGCTTCCTGCTCAAGTCTGACCGGGCGGCCCAACTGAAGCCGGTCGCCGGCGGGTCTGGTGCAGCAGCTGCGGGGCACGGCTCCGAGTGGAAGTACGCCTACACCCTGGGCGAGACCATCAACGCGTGGGTTCCGTGGGTTATCCTGGTTGCCTTCTGCGGGTTGTGGGGAATGGCCGAGTGGAAGAACTTCCTGAACAACCTGCTGGGCTTCGTCAAGATCAACACCATGCTGTTCGGTGGCCCCCTCACAGGGACCCTGTCCCTACCGGTCTGGGCGATGCCGGTGCTGAACAACATGGTGCAGAGGGTGCCCCCCGTGGTGGCAGCCAACGCCAAGCCCGAAGTCGCGATATTCCCAATCAACTGGCTGTCCGCGGCCGGGACCGGCGTGTTCATGGCGGCCATCGTCAGCGGTCTGTTCCTGCGGATCAGCGGGGCCCAGTGGCGCGAGGCGGTATCCCGCACGGCCAGCCGAATGAAGAACCCGGTGCTGGTCATCGGCCAAGTACTGGGCCTCAGCTTCCTCACCCGCTACGCGGGCACCGACGCCGTGATCGGTCTGGCCTTCACGGCGGCGGGGCCAATCTACCCATTCTTCGCCCCTTACCTTGGCTGGCTGGGGGTCTTCCTGGGTGGATCGGACACCGCTTCCAACGCCCTGTTCGGCAGCCTTCAGAGGATCACCGCGCAGCAACTCCATCTGAACCAGGTGCTGATCGTGGCATCCAACTCGACCGGTGGCGTCATGGGCAAGATGATCGACCCCCAGTCGATCATGGTGGCATCCGCCGCCTGCTACGACGATCCGGAGGAGCGGGTCCACGCCATGGGGCCGATCTTCCGGAAGGTATTCTGGCACTCGGTGGCCCTGGCAGGGGTGATAGGCATCATCGTGATGCTGCAGGCCTACGTCTTCCCGGGCATGATCCCGCCTCTGCCCTAACCTGGTAGGCAGAAGCTTCCAGGCGCAACTCCGAGAACAGCTCTGCAGCAAGTGGCAAATCAGCCGTGGGCGGTCCCTCCCGGGCCGCCCACACGATTCTCCTGGCCAATCCTTCCGCGTCGCTGATGATGAACAGCCACCGGCAGTTAAGTCTGATCGCCGGCAGCGACGATGTGCACGTCCACGTCCGGGGCCAGACGGAGAAGCTTGCTGACCGTGGATCCGCCGAACATCTCCCGTAACCGCCCTACCTTGGGATGGCCGATGAAGAGATTGGCCGCGTTCTCCTGGTGAGCGAGCTTGGCTAACTCCTGAGCCACGTCTGAACCCCTTGCTCGCACCACCCTTGCGCCCAGATCCTCAGCGAAGCGCAGGTTCTCCTCTAGCTGCCGCTTCTGCTCCGGTGAGGCGCGGGCCCAGTCCGGGGTCTCCACGAAGACGGCCACCAGTTCGGCCTGAAGCCGGTTGGCCACCAGCCATCCTCGCCTCATCAGGTGTTGCGCTTCGGGCTCCGCGCACACGCCAACCATGACCTTCTCCCCGGCAGGCCACACGGTCCGAATGTCGTGCTCCTGCATGTAGTCGGTCAACTCTTGCTCGACTGCCGTCGAAACCTTGCGCAGCGCCAACTCTCGCAACGCCGTGAGGTTGCCTTCGCGGAAGAACTGGTGCAGCGCCTGCTGCGCTCTCTCCCTGGGATAGACGTTGCCATGTTTGATGCGCTGCCGCAGGGCGATGGGTGACATGTCCACCAACTCAATCTCGTCGGCCTGGTCCACGACCGAGTCGGGGATCCGCTCGCGGACGGGTGCGCCGGTAATCCTTTCGACGATGTCCGCGAGGCTCTCCAGATGCTGAATGTTCATGGTGCTGATGACAGTTATGCCATGGCCGAGCAGCTCCTGCACATCTTCCCACCGTTTTTTGTGCTCCGACCCCGGGGCGTTCGTGTGGGCCAGTTCGTCGACCAGGGCCACGTCTGGGTGGCGACGGATCACCGCATCGGTGTCCATCTCCTCCAGGGTCACGCCCTTGTACTCGACCCGCTTGCGGGGAACGATCTCCAAATCACCTATAGCCTGAATCGTCTGGGGCCGGCCGTAGGTTTCCACGAAGCCGATCGCCACATCGGTTCCCCGCTCCTTGCGCCGCCGTCCCTCCATCAGCATGGCGTAGGTCTTCCCCACCCCAGGCGCCATTCCCAGGAGGATGCGCAACCGTCCACGTGCCCCCGCCCCAGCCTCTCGTCGCACACGCTCCAGCATCTCCCCCGGAGTCGGCCGGCCCTCTTCCCTTCGCTGTCGCTGTTCGTCCATCCGTCCGTCCTGAGTGCTGAGCTGCCGCCGTCAGAATCGGTTCCTGTGGGGACGAACCTCGTGTTCGCCCTCGTCCAGGGCGATCACAATGATCGCCCCTACTGTCTCCCGAGATTATCCAACGCCATGTTGATCTCCAGCACGTTCACCCGGGGCTCGCCCAATACCCAGAACACTCGACCCAGGGTGTGCTGGTCTATCAGGGATCGTACCTGA
>JAJYNT010000264.1 GCA_021786215.1 Chloroflexota bacterium
AAGGTGCCGAGCGACGTGATCTGGTGCTGGCCCTCGGAGGGGGTGTCGTTGGGGACCTGGGCGGATTCGTCGCCGCTACCTTTCTGCGTGGTCTCCGATTGGTTCAGTTGCCTACCAGCCTGCTGGCGCAGGTGGACTCGAGCGTGGGTGGGAAGGTTGCGGTCAACCATCCGCGCGGAAAGAACCTGATCGGTTCCTTCTACCCCCCGTCGTTGGTGGTCGCTGATCCCTCGGTTCTCACCTCTCTTCCTCGCCGGGAGCTCTCTGCCGCCCTTGGCGAGGTGGTCAAAATGGGGGCGATCATGGATGCGCCGTTCTTCGAGTGGTTGGAGAGCCAGGGTGAGGAGTTGCTGCGGGCGGAGGCAGGGGCCATGGAAGAGATCATAGCCCACACCATCCGATTGAAGGCTCAGGTCGTGCAGGCGGACGAGAAGGAGTCGGGACTCAGAGCCACCCTCAACTACGGTCACACCATTGGCCATGGAGTGGAGGCGGCTTCAAACTACTCGCGGTATCGCCATGGGGAGGCCGTTGCCATCGGGATGGTGGGCGCGGCCAGGATCGCCCTGGAATTGGGAATGGTGGACTCCCTAGACGTCGAACGGCAGAAGCAGTTGCTGGCCAGGCTGGATCTCCCGACTCGCTGTCCGGATGTTGCGGCGGAGGAGGTGTGGGGATCGATGTCGCGGGACAAGAAGGCGAGCCAGGGCCAGCTGATGTGGGTTCTGCCGGAGAGGATAGGCCGTGTGTCCATCCAGCGCACCGTGCCCGTGGAGTTGGCCCGTCGTGTGGTGCGTGAATTGGTGACTGGGTAAGGACTATTAGCCCCTTGTGCAATCGGGGTCCTGGTGCTACTTTCTTATGGGCGGGGTGCATAACCCCCCATGGAGAGGCAGGTGGGAGAGGGACCAGAGGGAGTCTTTGATGCGATCTGGGCGCAAGCCGCGAAGGTTCTCTCTGTTGAGTCCTTCTCGGTAGCGCTGTGCGGACCCGGCCCCAATCAGATTACCTACGAGATGGTGGTCGACCGAGGGGTAAAGCAGGTCCCGCAGACGCGCGAGCTTGGAGATGGCCTCAGCGATGTGATCATCCGCACCGGAAGGCCACTGCTGGTGCGCAACTTCGAGTTGGAACGAGGCAGCCTGCCCCTGTCCTGGATGGGAGCCCCTATGCTCATAGGGGGCAAGGTTATCGGGCTTCTTGCCGCTCAGAGCTATCGTCAGGGCGCCTTCGACCAGAAAGACCTGTCCATCCTCAGCATGCTGGCCAATTGGGCGGCATCCTCGTACGAGTCCACCCAAAGGTATCGCACTCAGAAGCAGGAAGCCGAGGCCTCGAGTGCCCTCTTGCAGGTCGCTAGAGCGCTGGGAAGGGAAACCGATCAGTCCGGCCTCTTCCGATCGGTGACGGAGATAGTTCTTACCCTGGTGGAGTGTGATCGCTGCTCCGTCTGGTCGTGGGTCGCGGGGAAGCGTGAATTCCAGCCCGAGTGGCGAAGCAACGCGGTCAGCCGAAAGGCGGAGAAGTTCATCTCGGCTTCTATGTCACCTAACGAGATCCCGGCTGTAGCGAAGATGCTGGACAGCCTGGAGCTGGTTGTCGTGGAAGAGACAGATCAGAGTCAGCTGGGGTCGGCGCTAGATCTGGTTCCACTGGACGTGCGGTCCGTTGTGCTGGTGCCCCTGTCGATAGACGGAGAGTTGGTGGGCCAGATCGCGGTGGTGAGATCGCGGTCCGGCGAGCAGTTCACCCTCAAGGAGATGGAACTGTTGAGAGGGCTGGCCGATGTGGTTGGATTGGCGATACAGAATCAGCGCCAGCATCGGCAGGCCAGTGAGACAGCCGCCTTGCGTGAGTTGAACGAGCTGAAGTCCCGTGTCATTTCCACCATATCTCACGAGCTGCGCACCCCCCTCAGCTTCGTTCAGGCTGGGAGCGAACTGCTGATGCAGCGACTCTTTGACCCCGAACAGCTCAGGCAGGTCGCGGGTTTGGTGAACCAGGGTTCGGTGCGACTGGCTGAAGTGGTGGACGACATTATCGAGTTCGCCGATCTGCAATCGGGATCGGTGCTGTTGTCTCCTCAGCCGGTCAATCCAGCGGCTGTTGTCCGTGATGCCATTGCCGAGGCTGCTGGTCCCGCTCATGGGCACCGTGTGGTGTTGGAGACCGCGGACCCGTTCCCTACGGTGAAGCTGGATGGGGAGAAGCTGAAGGCCCTGGTGGTGAGACTGGTTAGGAATGCTCTGAACTTCTCCCCGGACCCGGCACCTGTTCTGGTACGGGTAACGCTGGAAGGGAACAGCGTCAAAGTCGAGGTCAACGACACCGGGTATGGCATTCCGGCCGAAGAGCTCGGGAAGATGTTCGATCCCTTCTTTCGAGGGGAGGTAAGCCAGGCTAGGTGCATCCCCGGCACCGGTCTTGGTTTGTCCATCGTGAAGCAGTTGGTCGGTGCCATGGAGGGCGAGGTGGCGGTTAGGAGCCAGGTGGACAAAGGCACCGTGGTGGTGGTCTCGATCCCATCTGAGATCTTGGAGGGGGCGGCGAAGCGCGCGGATGGCGTGACCTTGTTGGGCGACCTGGTGCCCGGCGACGGCCAAAGCTAAAGTTGCTGTTGACGAGCGGTGTATACACGGATACAATCGTAACTTGAGTTACCTGGAAGTGATAGGAAGGGGGTGATGTTGGTCTACGAGGCCCGTGGTGCTTTTGCCGCGGGATCGTAGAGTGTCAGGTGAACACGGGTTCTGTGACGCCTCACTG
>JAJYNT010000332.1 GCA_021786215.1 Chloroflexota bacterium
TGCCCCCTCCGTTCTGTATTATGTCCAATAGCAGCCGCATCGACTCTTCGCGGCCGTTTTCGCCCAGGAAGGCCGACCGAAACAGCGTCTCCGGGACCTGATCACGAACCAGGATGGCTGGCAACGTCACGGTTCCCTGCCGCACGTCGCTGCCCACCGGCTTTCCAAGGCTCGCCTCATCCCCCACCACGTCCAGGATATCGTCGATGATCTGGAAGGCCAGACCCAGCTGGTAGCCGTAGTGGGTCATGGCCCTCACAACCGAAGCCGGCGCATTGCTGAGCAGCCCGCCTCCTTCGGCCGCCAGCGCGAACAGTGCCGCCGTCTTGTTGCCAATTCGACGGAGGTACTGATCCCTGGTGAGGCCAATCCCTCCGTCGGACCAGGATTCGTCGATCTGGCCGGCGATGATGGTCATGGACGAGCGGGCGAAGCTGGATATCACCTCCAGATTGCGGGTGGCCGCGGTGTAGGCGGCTGACTGAGCGAACATGTAGTCGCCCACCAGGACGGCGATGGAGTTATTCACCTTCCGGTTGAGGGTAGTCTCGCCCCGTCGGACGCCGGCCTCGTCCACGATATCGTCGTGGATCAGTGTGGCCGTGTGGAGCATCTCCAGCGCGGCGGCAAAGCTCACCAGGGGCTCCGAATGATACTCGTTGACTCTCCCGCACAGCAGGGCAAGTGCTGGTCGTAGCCTCTTGCCGGAGCCGGGCAGGACCAAGCCAAGCAACTGGCGCATGAGGCGGTCTTCCGTGTCCACGGTCTGCGCCAGGGTATTCTCCACGGCCGCCAGGTCCTTCTGCACCAGCGCAAATATCGTCGCGGTCGGTGTAGGGCCCAAGCTACTCCCTCTTCAGATAAGACTTGTTGTGGCTGGTGGCTGCTCCAGCCCGAACAGTCTCGCGGCGTTATCACCTGTGGTCATCAGGATATCGTCCAGGCTTTCGTGGCGAACCTCAGCCATCCGCTCCGCCACCAACCGTACGAAGGCAGGTTCGTTCCGTCTCCCCCTGTAGGGATGCGGCGCCAGGTAAGGGGCATCCGTCTCCAATAGCAACCGGCCCTTCGGCGCGGCGATGACGGTCTCGGCAGCTTTGCCGGCATTTCGGAAAGTGATTGGCCCGGCAAAAGATAGATAGAAACCGACCGCCACGCAATCGTTCATCAGGGGAAGCTCCCCCGAGAAACAGTGCAACACCCCTCTAGGGTGCCGCGGCGACAGCCGCGCCGACCACTCCCCCAGGATCTTCGCCATATCCCGATCTGCCTCTCGGTTATGGACAACTACCGGGAGCCCCAGTTCCCCCGCGAGATCCAGCTGGGCTCGAAACAGCTCGCGCTGGCGTTCTGGATCAGTTCGCTCCCGATAATAGTCGAGCCCCATCTCCCCCAAGGCCACGACGCGCGGCATGCAGGCCAGGGCTCGCAGCTCATCCAACCACCCAGGTCGCAGAGCGGAGGCTTCGTTCGGGTGAACACCCACAGCAGCCACTATCCCAGGCTGCCGATGCGCCAACTCCACGGCCTCCCGGCTCGAATTGAGATCCACCCCCACACAGACAATCACGGCAACGCCACCGGCAACAGCCCTCTCGAGCACAGCTGGGAGGTCCGCCGCGAACTCCGCCATGGTGAGGTGAGCATGTGTATCAACCAACATCCCGGTCGATTGTAGCATAACGGTTAAGAATGCAGCCAGGCCTGGTAGGCATCCCTCCGACTAGCACCGGTTTCCTCGATCATCCGGCTGATCGCCTCCTTGCTGGACAACCCCTCGGCCCTCAGCCGCCGGGCCATGGCGTCCAGGGACTCGCGAGGGGTTTCCCCCGCGGGGGTAACAACCTCCTCCGGCGGAGCTATCACCAGGGTGAACTCCCCTCGGGCCAGCCGAGTTTCGAACGTCGCTCTCAACTCCGAGAGACTACCCCTGATCACCTCCTCGTGGATCTTGGTCAACTCTCTGGCAGCGGCCACCTTCCGGTTCCCCAGGATCTGCTCCAGATCCACAAGGGTGGCCGATAGTCGATGAGGAGCTTCAAAAATCACGATGGAGTAGGGCAAGTGAGCAACAGACTGGAGCAGACGGCGGTGGTCCGTCTTCACCCTGGGGAGGAAACCCAGAAACAGGAACTGATCAACCGGTAGACCGGACACCACCAGGGCGGCGACCAGGGCGGAAGGGCCGGGGATCGGCACGACCGGTATCCCCCTCTCTATCGCGGCGGCTATCAACTGCAGGCCCGGGTCGGATATACCCGGCATGCCGGCTTCGGAAACCAGGGCGACATCTTGGGATTGAAGTATCTCCAGCAACCGTTCCAGCTTGCCCGGCCCGCTGTGTCGGTGGTAGCTCTCCATCGGCTTGTGGATGTCGTAGGCGGAGAGCAGCTTCAGGGTCTTTCGGGTGTCCTCGGCGGCGATCAGGTCCACAGCTTTCAGGATCCGCAGTGCCCGCAATGTTATGTCCTCGAGGTTTCCTATAGGGGTGGCCACCACATAGAGGGTACCCATCGCCGCTGCCTCCCGGTGGGGTGCTTCGCGCTCGAGCCCGGTCTTCCAAGTGATTATAGCCGAGGAGAAAGGCAAACCAACAATTGCCCGTTGTGCCGGCAGGTTGTATCATGGAGATCACAATCTAATAGGGTTGCTAGGGGGGCGCGTCGGCGCTGAGAGTGTGGCAACAGCCACTGACCCTCGAACCTGATCTGGGTAATTCCAGCGAAGGGAAGCAGGACCTCGAACGTTTGGCCGCC
>JAJYNT010000127.1 GCA_021786215.1 Chloroflexota bacterium
GTATGCGGACGGGAGGACGAAAGATGCCGCAGGTTGCCATCGTCATGGGTAGCGAGAGCGACAGACAGACCATGCAGTTGGCGGCAGATATCCTTGACTCCCTTGGGGTAACCACCGAGGTTGTTGTCATGTCCGCCCACCGCACCCCGGAGAAGGTGCGCGACTACAGCAGGGCCGCGAAAGAGCGCGGCATCCGGCTGATCATAGCGGGTGCCGGCATGGCAGCCCATCTGCCGGGGGTCATCGCGGCATGGACCACCCTGCCGGTGATCGGCGTCCCCCTCCCGGCCGGTGAGCTGCGTGGGCAGGACGCTCTCTATTCGATGGTGCAGATGCCCTCGGGCGTCCCTGTGGCTACCTTCGGAATAGGAAACAGCGGCGCGAGGAACGCCGCCTACTTCGCCGCGGCGGTTCTGGGTCTGAGCGACGAGGCCGTTGGGCACAGCTACGAGCAGTTCCGCCGGCGCCAGAGCGGAGAGATGTAGATGCAGGGGCGAAGCATTCGGGCGCCCGAATGCTTCGCCCCTACAGGATGTTGGATTGGCAGGGGAGAGGAGGCACAAACTTGATACCTAAGTACTCTCTTCCAGAGATGAGCCGCATCTGGTCGGAAGAGAACAAGATGGATAAATGGCTGGCCGTGGAGATCGCGGTTTGCGAGGGCTGGGCTGAGTTGGGAGTGGTCCCCAAGGAGGCGCTGGCGTCGATCCGCAACGCAAAGTACGACCTGAAGCGGATCGAGGAGATCATGGCGGTCAGTCACCACGACGTGATCTCATTCCTTAGATCCGTGGCCGAGAGCCTGGGCGAGGAGTCCCGCTTCGTGCACCTGGGTCTAACCTCCTCCGACGTGATAGATACCGCCCTCTCATTGCAGCTGTTGGATGCCGTCGCCCTGATCAGGCGCGACCTGGAGAAGCTAGAAGGGGTGCTGGTACGACAGGCCGTGCAGTACAAGGACACGGTGATGATAGGACGGACCCACGGGATCCACGCCGAGCCGACCACATTCGGTTTCAAGCTGGCGGAGTGGGTAGCGGAGACCAGGAGAAACATCCGCCGACTGGACGACGCGAGAGAGCAGGTGGCCGTGGGGAAGATCTCGGGGGCCGTGGGCACCCACGCCAACGTCCCGCCCGAGGTGGAGGAGTTCGTCTGCGACAAACTGGGCATCAAGCCGGTGGAGGTCTCTACCCAGATCGTACAGCGGGACCGCCACGCCTACCTGATGGCGACCCTGGGGGTGATCGCCTCCTCGATGGAGAAGATGGCGGTGGAGATCCGCGCCCTGCAGAGAACGGACATAGGGGAGGTAACGGAACCGTTCACAGAGGGGCAGCAGGGCTCCTCGGCCATGCCCCACAAGCGGAACCCGGAGCTGTGTGAGAGGGTAACGGGGATCGCGCGGCTGGTGCGGGGCTACTCCATGCCGGCCATGGAAAACGTGGCCCTCTGGCACGAGCGGGATATCAGCCACTCCTCAGTGGAGCGGGTGATTTTCCCGGACGCCTTCCTGGCCCTGGACTACGCCCTTCAACTGCTCACCGACGTCATGGATCGAATGGACGTCTACCCCGAGCGGATGAAGGAGAACCTGGAGTCCACCCACGGGCTCGTCTACTCAGGCCGGGTGCTGACGGCCCTGATCGAGAAGGGGATGAAGCGAAACGACGCCTACACCCTGGTGCAGCGGAATGCCAAGAGGGTGTGGGCAGACAGGGTGGAGTTTTTCGAGCTGCTGATGGCCGATCCTGAAGTTCGCGAGCGGCTTAGCGAAGACGAGCTTTCGGAGCTGTTCGACTACAGCTGGCATCTACGATACATCGACGTAGGGTTCAAGAGGTTGGGACTGATATGAAAGTGCATCCGTACCTTACCAGCGCGGCCCCGGCCCCGGAGCCGGTAGCCAGGACAGTGCTTCCTGGCATCCCTTTCTTCGCCCAGGGGAAAGCTAGAGACATCTACGACCTGGGTGATCAGCTGCTTCTGGTGGTCTCGGACAGGATATCGGCATTCGACGTGGTGATGAACGAGCCAATCCCCGGGAAAGGGATCGTGCTGAACACCCTCTCGGCTTACTGGTTCGAGGCCACGGCCAACCTGCTGGATAGCCACTACCTGTCAATAGACCCCGCGGACTTCCCCGCCGAGCTGAACCCCTATTCGGATCAGCTGTTCGGACGCGCCATGCTGGTGAACAGGGCGGAGAGGATCGACATCGAATGCGTGGTGAGGGGATATCTCTCCGGTTCGGGCTGGAACGAATATAGGGAAACGGGCAAGGTGGCCGGAATTCAGCTCCCGGAGGGGCTGAGGGAGTCCGATAAGCTGGAGCAACCGATCTTCACCCCGGCCACCAAGTCGGCCTCCGGCCACGACATCAACATCTCCATCGAGGAGATGAAGAAGCTGGCAGGCGCGGAGCTAACGGAGACCCTGGTGCGCAAGAGCGTGGAGCTTTACAACTTCGCCGAGGAGCGTGCACGTTCGCGTGGGATCATCCTGGCCGACACCAAGTTCGAGTTCGGCATCCGAGACGGGAAGGTGATCCTGATCGACGAGGTCTGCACCCCCGACTCATCCCGCTTCTGGCCCGCGGACAGCTACAGCCCGGGCGGCGCGCAGCCCAGCTTCGACAAGCAGTATCTCCGAGACTATCTGTTAAGTGTAGGATGGAGCAAGGAGCCCCCTCCGCCCACGCTGCCTCCCGAGGTGGTGGCAAGAACGGCGGAGAAGTACCGGGAGGCATTTGTGAG
>JAJYNT010000382.1 GCA_021786215.1 Chloroflexota bacterium
TGGAGATCCGGCGACGTCGAGAAGTCGGAGTAGACCACCTGCCCTCGAGACAACAGCTCGTAGTAGAAGTTCTTCGCCTCCCTTGTGGAGGTCACGTGGAATCTCGCCGTGTCCCCCACCTTCAGCGCGCCAGGCCCCACCTGCTCCACCTGGATGAAGCTGCCGGTGGGCGAGTAGCTCGACTGTAGCGCGAGAGACGTGAAGGCCTTGCCACTACTGGCGGCTACCGTCATGGAGATGGCATCCGCCGGAGGGGTGATCTGGAGGATGGCTCTACCCTGCTTTACCGAGAGGCTGCGAGTCTCCCTGCTGGCGCTGAAATCCTTTTTCGTATAGGTGAAATCCAGCCGAACGTCGGCATCTGCCGGCTTCTTGTCGGGCGTCTCGGCCACAACCAGCAGTGACATCGGAAGGGAAGGCTTGAAGCTCACGGCCTCCGGTATCAGCTTCAGCACCACCGGGCTCGACGCCACCGTTAGCAGCTTGGTGCTCTTCTCCTCGTAGCCGGTGGATTTCTCCCGCACGGTCACCTCAAGCTGGACGTTGCCCATGCCTCCGGCGGCGGGCACCCCGCTCACGTAGTTCACAGCGGGCAACTGGAAGCCGGCCTTTCCGTCCAAGCTCTTGGTCACGTCGGCGAACTCCTGCCAGCTGCCCACGTAGCGAGTAGCTCGAATTTGCACTTCGCCCTGCACCGGCTTGCCGAAGCTGTACTCGGCGCTGACAGTTCCGGATATCGGGTCCCCCGCGAGCACCCAGTCTCTGGCCAGATCCACCTTCACCTCGTACTTCGGAAGCACGTAGCGATCTACCCGCACGTCGAGCTGCATGGATCGTTTGCCGGAGGTAGCAGTTATCTTCCATACGCCGAGGTTGGGCTCCGTCGATATGGGGAGATCCACAGTTGCCAGGCCGTAGTCGTCGGTAGTCAGATTGTGCTTGAGAAGCTTGAGTCCTTTGGCGTCCATGATCTCCACCACCACGGGGGCAGAGAGAGGCTTGAGCTGGGGATCAAGGGTCATAGCGCGGAGATGCAGGGTCTGGCCGGGCTTGTAGATAGGTTTGTCGGTCTCCGCGAAAACGAGTGTCCCGGATTCCACCCGCACCGGCGACTCACCCCGGAAGCCGTTGCCACTCAACAGCAGTTGATAGTCGCCTTCCGGCAGCTGTGGAACGGGAAGGTCAACATAGCCATGGCCTTCCACTCGAGCCGATGTAGAGGATAGCTCCTTGCCATCCTTCAGGAGGGCCAGCCTAACCGTGCCGCTGGCCGGCTTCTCGCCATTCAGCAGCGATACCGAGACAGCCTCATTTTGTCCCGGCCGTAGCGTTCGAGGGGCTGTGGCGAGGTAACCATCCACGCGGTCCTCCCGGACGGCGGTGGGGGTGGAACCAGCCAGTACGCCGCCTGGTGCAGAGTCGGGCCCGTGGATGGCCCTCCAGTATCCGGCACCTGACAGCAGAAGCAGGACCACAACCAGAGTAGCAGCTGCCCTGATCGCTCGCTCGTTCATCGGCGGACCCCTTTCCAGGATGTTCTACCTGGAATGACGAACGAGGGAGCCGAAAGGTTCCATCAGCCCAGAATCAGATACGCTTCCGTGGGTTAGGTGGTACCGACCCGCTTCGGAACGGCATCAAGTCGGATCTCCAGCCATTGGCCTTGGGGGCCTTCGGCGAGGACGGAACTCGCTGAGGCGATTTCCCGGAGGGCACAGGACCATCGGCGGGTCGCACCTTGATGGCCCGCGCGCCGCGATCATCACCGTGGGCCTCGAATTCGACGATCTGCTGCTCCTTCAGGCTGGAGAAACCACCATCGAGAACGGCGGATCGGTGAAAGAAGCGTTGCTCCCCGGCCGCATCGATCAGGAACCCAAACCCTTTTGCCCGATCGATGCGAACGACGGTCCCTCGAGATGTCGCGCCTTCTACCATCTTCTTGTCAGATCGCACACCCGAACGGCCGCTCAAGGCCTGGCTCATCCGGATCGCACGATCGATCTCGGAAGGACCGCGGCGGTTCACTATGGCGCCCTTTCGCTTGGGCGAGTCCTTTCCCGGCGCGTCAGAAGCCTCCTCAGGCTTCTTCGGACGGTTCGGTGCGCGATGGCCCGGGCCCGGGCGCCGCGAAGACTGTGCGGGATCGCTAAGATCGCGGTTCGCAGGTTGGTCTAGCACTGCAGATCCTCTCCTGAAATGGATTCCTACATAGTCCAAGCACACTCGAAACCGGGCGGCCGGGACTTCATCGGTCTACTGACGAACGGATTACAAAGGAGATCTCGATTCGACGCATCAGCCGTTCCACACAGAGGGCAGGTGACGATTCCCACCGAGGTCTAACCAAACGATCACCCTCGATCGCATGAGAGATGTCCACACTGTCGCGGGCATCGAAAGCTAGTCTCTACAGCCTACACAGACAACTCGAGGCACCAAAATGAGTCGGAGCGAACTCCATGGGGAAATCCTGGGAGGCGCGCCCTCTGCCACGCCCCGTCGCAGAAGGTAACTTGTAGTATAGCACGCCAAACGCCGCATGTCGAATCCAGGTTGGGCGATTTGCTCTCTCCATTCCCTCTGCGGCTTTCTGGCCCAGGTTCACTTGCCGGGCCGCCCGCCATGATGGGTATTTCCGCGACGACGCCCATTGACACTGTTTCACCCATACCTTAAAGTCTGCTCACACACAACCTGGTAGCCGTTTGGTGTAGAAGAACACTCCGCTGGCGGCCGGATGAGGATCCGGC
>JAJYNT010000326.1 GCA_021786215.1 Chloroflexota bacterium
ACTGAGATACGAGAGGGCAGAGGCATCGACGGCAAGGACTACGTGTACCTGGACGTGACCGGCCTGGGCAGGAAGGTGGTGGAGGAGAAGCTTCCGGACATCACCGACTTCATCCGAGTGTACCTGGGGATAGACCCGGTGACCCAGCCGATCCCGATCCAGCCGACGGCTCACTATGCGGCGGGCGGCATCCCGACCGACTATGACGGCCGGGTGATCGTGGACGACAAGAAGACCGCACTTCCGGGCTTCTACGCGGCCGGCGAGTGTGCCTGCGTCTCGATTCACGGGGCCAACCGCCTGGGAACCAATTCCTTGGTCGACATAATCGTCTTTGGGCGGCGGTCGGCCCTCCACGCGGCCGGATATCTCGCGGGGGCTCAGTGGGTGCCGTTGCCGGATGACGTGGAGGAGGCGGCAAGGGCCCAGGTGGCCGGGCTGCTGGACTCAGCGGGCGCAGAGAGAGTAGGGACCATCAGGGCAGAGCTTCAGGAGAGCATGGACACCAACACTGGGGTCATGCGCGACGCCGAGAGGCTGAAGGCGATGCAGGTGAAGCTGGCCGAACTGCGAGGGCGGTACGGGCGAATCACTTTGGACGACAAGGGGAAGCGGTACAACAGTGACCTCACCGAGGCGGTGGAACTGGGCAACCTGCTGGACCTCTCTGATGCCATCGTGGCGGGGGCCCTGGCCCGGGAGGAGAGCCGCGGGGGCCATTACCGGGAGGACTTCCCCAAGCGGGACGACGCGCGCTTCCTCGCCCACACTCTCGCGTACAAGACGGACACGGGCGTCACGATCGGCTACAAGCCGGTTACCATCACGCGATTCCAACCCCAGGAGCGAAAATACTGATTAGCTATTAGCAGTTAGCTGGTTAGCCAATAGCGAATGGCGAATGGCGAATGCGTGCAGCCAACGGTTGCACCAGGAGCTAACGGCTAATAGCCAATAGCCAATAGCGAATGCGTGCAGCCAACGGTTGCACCAGGAGCTAACGGCTAATAGCCAATAGCCAATAGCTAACAGCCAACAGCTCGAGGTGGAGAATGAAGGTCGTTCTGAAGATACAGCGCTTCGACCCGGAGAAGGACTCCCGTCCCCATTACGAAGAGTACGCTGCCGAGGTCGAGCCCACTGATCGCGTGCTGGACGCCATCAACCACGTCAAATGGTACAGCGACGGCACCCTCACCTATCGTCGCTCCTGCACCCACGGCATTTGCGGCTCCGACGCCATGCGGATCAACGGACGCAACCGCCTCGCATGTAAGGTGCTGATCAAGGATGTCGGCGATCACATTACCATCGAGCCACTGCTCGGCTTCCGGGTGGTGAAGGACCTGGTCGTGGACATGGATCACTTCTTCGAGCTGTACGCCACGATAAAACCCTACCTGATCACCAACACCCCGGCGCCGGAGAAAGAGCGGCTCCAGAGCCCCGAGCAGCGGGAGGTGTTCGACGACACCACCAAGTGCATCCTGTGCGCCGCCTGCACCACCTCCTGTCCGCCCTTCTGGACCGACCCCCAGTGGCTCGGCCCAGCCGCTCTGGTGAACGCGCACCGCTTCATCTTCGACAGCCGGGACGAGGGCGCCGAGGAGCGGCTCGCCGTGCTGAACCAGCGCGAAGGCGTCTGGCGTTGCCGAACCGTTTTCAACTGCACCGAAGCCTGCCCGCGCGACATCAAGGTCACCCGCGCCATCGAGCAGTTGAAGCGGCTGATCCTGTTCAACAAGGCGTAGGAACGGAGTCAGGCGATCCTTCGACGAATGCGGACAAAGCCGGGCGAAATCACGGTAAACGAGTTCTCGAGTTCCGAAACGTGATCCGCCAGGGCGGATGCAACGGCTTTGGCTTTGGCCTCCGGCGATAAGCCCGCCAGTCGAATCAGCACTACACCTGGTGCCGCTCGGCCCTGGCGAAACACAAGTTCGCCAAAATCCTTGTCGGCCGTCAGCAGGATCGCATGTTCGCTCTGTGCGAGGTCCATGACGGCTTCATCTGGCGCTCCAGGCTGCGTTTCGGCCATAGACAACAGGTGGTAGCCCTCATCCCTCAGTAGTTCAACCACGTGGCGAACCACGCTTTCATCGGCGAGGAAAATCACCGCTGCTTCTCGACCGTGGGGTAAACGACGTCTGCCTTGAGCGCTTCGGCTGCAAAAGCCAGGGCGGCTCTGATGGCCTCCTCGGTGAGCGCCGGATGCTGATCCAGAATCTGCTCGACTGCCTCGCCAGCCGCCAGTTCCTCGAGGATGAGCTCCACCGTGATGCGGGTGCCTGCAACCACTGGCTTGCCCATCATGATTGAAGGATCTGATTGGATAAGTTGCCGCTGCGCCATCTCCATCTCCGGCTTGTCAAGGACTCTTACAGAGAGTCGTGTGATCGCGTCATTGTCATTGTAGCATTCGAAAGGACGCAAAGAGGCTCTGGCACCTGGCTTGTTGAGGAATGTTTCGAACGCGCATCCGACGCGTCGGCCGACGTCTGCTAGCTCCACGACTTATCGGGGTTGCCATCCGGAAGCAAGAAGCTCAGCCACCCTCGATGATCCTCTGGTACACCCCACAGGTCTCCTGGGCCACCTTCGCATGGGTAAACCGGTTCAGCACCCGTTCCCTGCCGCGCGCTCCTAGCTCCACCCTCAGTTCCGGCGATGCCCGCAGCTTCTCCAGGTGCGCCCGCAGAACGCCGATTTCCCCCTCCGGGAAGAGCAGCCCGGCGTCGCCGATC
>JAJYNT010000413.1 GCA_021786215.1 Chloroflexota bacterium
GAGGCGCTGGAGGATGCCGAGAGGGAGGCGTTCTTTCAGTTGAAGAGGCTCCGCGCTCAGCGCGAGAAGAGAGCCGCGAGGTAATCGAGTAAGCGGCCCGCGGACAGCGGTGATGTTTCCGTCGATCGAATACGATGATGCTGGCCTGCAAGTTGCCTTGCTGGCGGCGGAGAAAGTCGCCGCTTTTCCTTCCTCAAAGCCGTCGTCACTGGGATGGTATAATTCCCTTTCAGCCATGAAGGAAGGACACAAGCCTTGATCGATATTGAAGGACTGCTTCCCCGCGTCACCAAGCCGACTCGCTACGTGGGGGGTGAGTTGAACTCGGTCCGCAAGGACTGGGATTCTGTTTCGGTTCGACTCGCCCTGGTCTACCCCGACGTCTACGAGGTCGGCATGTCCAATCTCGGGCTGCAAATCCTCTACGATCTGGTGAACCGGGATCCCGATCTGCTGGCTGAGCGAGCCTACTCGCCATGGACCGACATGGAGGCTCTGATGCGGGAGAAGGGGGTGCCTCTTTTTTCCCTCGAGTCGCGCCGGCCGCTGGCCGGCTTCGATTTGTTGGGCCTGTCCCTCTCCATGGAGCTCAACTATACCAACGTCTTGAACCTGCTGGACCTGGCTGGTCTGCCTCTTCAGTATGCCGAGAGGGACGACAGCCATCCCCTGGTCATGGCAGGAGGCACGGCCGCCTACAATCCGGAACCGATGGCCCCCTTCATCGACCTCTTCGTCGCTGGGGACGGAGAGGAGGTGCTGCTGGAGCTCATGCGGCTGTACGCCCGGATGAGGCAGGAGGTGCCTCTGACTTCACAGGGTCGGGTGCCGAAGTCTGACTTTCTTCTCGAAGCCGTCAAGGTCGATGGGGTTTACGTTCCTGCTCACTACCGCCTGGAGGATGCCGGCAGCTGTTTGCAACCCGTTCCCTCGATGACCGGCGTGCCCCACACCGTCCGGGCTCGGCGAGTTGCCACTCTGGGGCCATCCCCGGTGAATCCGATCGTGCCTTTCGCGGAGTTGATCCACGATCGAGCCATGGTGGAGGTTCAGCGAGGATGCACCAGGGGTTGCCGTTTCTGTCAGGCTGGGATCGTCTACCGACCTGTGAGAGAGCGTCCAGCCGAGGAGGTTCTTGAGAACGCCATCGAGTTGGTGGACAACACCGGGTACGACGAGCTGTCGCTTGTGTCCCTGAGCACGGCAGATTATTCCGGGGTCGAGACGGTCGTGAACGCCCTGGCCTCCCAGTACGAGGAACGACGAGTTAAGGTTAGCCTGCCGTCGCTGAGGGTGGATTCCTTCTCCGTGAAGCTGGCTCACGCCCTTCACGATGCCTACGGTGGTGGTCTCACCTTCGCCCCGGAGGCAGGAACCCAGCGGTTAAGGGATGTCATCAACAAGGGGGTTACGCAGGAAGACATAGAGGCGGCGGTGGAAGCTGCCTTTGCCCACGGTTGGACCGCGGTCAAGCTGTACTTCATGATTGGTCTTCCAAGCGAGACTGACGAGGATCTGGACGGTATCGCGAAGCTGGCCTATCGGGTTAGAGATATCGGTCGCCGTTACGCGGGCAGCAGAACTCAGGTGAAGGTGTCGGTGGGCGCGCTGGTGCCCAAGCCTCACGCTCCCTTCCAGTGGTGCGGGCAGGACTCGTATGAGAGGATCCGGGAGAAGCTGGGTAGGCTTCAAAGAGGGATACGGGGGCCGGGTTTGAGCGTGAGCTGGCACGACCCGCGGGGCAGCGTCCTCGAATCTGCTCTGGCCAGAGGGGATCGGCGCACGGCCACCGTCATCCATCGAGCCTGGCGTCTTGGATGTCGGTTCGATGCCTGGGACGAACACTTCCGATTCGACCTGTGGCGGGAAGCATTTGAGGCCGAGGGCATGGATATCCACACCGTGGCGGAGCGGCAGTTTGCTCTGGAAGATCCACTGCCCTGGGATCACATCTCGGCGGGCGTTCGGAAGCGCTTCCTGGCTCGCGAGTACCAGCGTGCACTTAGGGGCGATCTATCCCCCGATTGCCGACTGGGGAAGTGCACCGCCTGTGGCGTACGCCAGAGCTACGGAGGATGCTGATGGTGCAACGGCTGAGGATAACTTTCGCTCGGCATAATGGGGTGAAGTACCTTGCCCATCTGGAACTGATGCGGATGTGGGAGCGGGCGCTCCGACGGGCCGGGTGGCGTCCGGTCTACAGCCAGGGCTTCAATCCTCATCCCAAGATCAACTTTGCGGCGGCGCTGCCGGTGGGGGTGGCGGGCGACGCCGAGTTGATGGAGGTGCAGTTGGAAATCCCCCGGCCGGTGGAGCAGGCTGCGGGAGAGTTGGCCGCGCAGTTGCCCTCGGGCTTCGAGTTGCGAGGGGTCCAGGAGTTCCCGCTGGACGCCCCGACTCTGCAGAGGAGCTTGAGGGCCGCGGAGTACGTGGCTCGATGTCCTCAGGAAGTCAGCGAAGAGCAGCTGCATCACCAAGCTGAAAGGCTCCTTGCCGCGGCGCAGTTGATCCGGGAACGGAAGAAAGAGTCCAAGGTCCAGAGCTACGATCTGCGGCCTATGATCCACGTACTGGAAGTCACCGCCGATTTGGCAGGGTATCCGGTGGTAAGGATGACGCTGCGTGCGGATGCCCAGGGAGCCGGGCGGCCCGACGAGGTGCTGCGAGAAATGGGCATCGACCCCGCCGGCTGTGACATCACCCGCACCCAACTTCTGATG
>JAJYNT010000361.1 GCA_021786215.1 Chloroflexota bacterium
TTCCGATCTCTGGACAAGACGTTCCGTCCCGAGGGTTTGCCTGTTCGAGACACGGCCCGGTGCGTCGAGGTAGTGTTAGACGATTCCCTCCAGTTGCTGCTCCGCGGCGGCAAGGAGCCGGTTCTCCAGGACAGCAGATGTCGCGTAGCCAAGATGCCCTGTCTGATGGCGGAGAGTCTCAACCACGTCTACTCGCTGGTATCGGAGGTCTTCGAGCCGGGGCGCCGTTCCCACAGCGGAAACGTGTTCCGGCTTGCCTTTTGGGCAGAGGGCTCTCGCTGGTGGTCGCTCGATGACTTGCGCCGCCACTATGAGGCGCTACTGGATCGCTACCTGGCGCTGGCCTGGCTCTGGACATCAATGGTGCCTGAACTGGAGGACGGTGGCCGCGACCAGCCGGCGCTGTTCTTGCCTTTGGAGCCGGGCGATCTCGCCAAGGTCATCAAGGGCTACCTGTGGGAGCATCGAAGGGAAACATATCGCCTGCTTGATGACTGTCTCAAGGAGTTCGCCAGGCGGCGGACAACCGGCGATCCCAACATGGCGGCGAACGTTGATGGCATCATCCTGGCTCGTGACTTCTTCGCCGGGGAAACCCGGATCCCGCTGGCGGAGGTGATCAACGCCGTCCACACTCTCCTTGCGGAGAGCGAGTCCTACCTGTTCCAACCATGTGAGTTGGCCGACGGCTATCGCCTCGCGGTGGTCGAGTTCGCGAACCACGTCTTGCGTCGGTTGGTTGGTCTCAAGAAGGCGGTGCCAGCGGAGTGGGATCGGCTAGGACGCTCATGACCCAGCAGCGGTGGACCAAGGACTCCCCGGCTGCGCGGCTGATTGAGGCCCTGGTGGTGGCTGCGCCCGAAGGTGTGCGCTTCGACAAGGGCAAGCCATCGGCCGGGGCCAGGTTCCCGGAATTCCGGGCCTGGCACGCTCTGCTGAAACCGTTCTTCGGAATCCAGCCCCCGGAATGGGAGCAGACAGTACACTTTCAGCCCGCATTGACCAGCCTGGACGAGACCGAAGACGAGGATGCCTCCGGCGAAGAAGACGAGTAGTGCTCGGTCACACTGATTCCGGCATCCCGGAGTCCACCGTAGTCGGGTAGTAGGGCATATCGGCCGGGCATGGCGCCGGCACCACCTCCTTGTTGACGGGATATCCTATATTTGGGATACTTGGGTGCAGAATGAAGGAACTGGTCTGGATAGGGTCTAGCCGGGAGGACTTGAAAGGGTTCCCGAAGGAGGTCCGCGAGGAGATGGGTCACGCCTTGCGCGTGGCCCAGCGCGGAGGTAAGCACGTCACCGTCAGGCCGCTGAAAGGCTACCAGCACGCCGGCGTGCTGGAGATTGTGGAGAACTTCGAGGGCGACACCTATCGGGGGGTGTACACGGTCCGGTTTCGGGACGCAGTCTACGTTCTCCACTGCTTCCAGAAGAAGTCGAAGCGGGGGATCGAAACGCCGAAGAGGGAGATGGATCTGATCCGGGTTCGGCTGCGACGGGCCGAGGAGGAGTACCGGCAACGGGAGGGACAACAGGCATGAGCGGCGAGGACATTAGTGTTACGCCCAGCAGCGGCAATGTGTTCGAGGATCTCGGCTTCGAGGATGCCGAAGAGATGGCTCTCAAGTCGGACCTCGCGCACATCATCAGCAGCATTATTGAGAGTCGGGGGCTCACACAGGCTCAGGCTGCCCAGATTCTTGGAATCAACCAGCCCAAGGTTTCGGCGCTGGTGCGGGGGAGGCTGTCAGGCTTCTCCCTGGACCGGCTGTTTCGTTTCCTCACGGCACTCGATCGGAATGTAGAGGTGAGCATAACGCCCAAACCGGAGTCCCAGCCGCACGGGCAGATGAAGGTGAGGGCGGTAGCCTGATGTGGCTGAGGGAGTCGGCGTAGAAGGACGAGGAGTATGGCTCTCCAGGGGCAAGTCGAGGGGCTGATGCCTGCCGCCGGCATCCACAGGCTCCAGCTGGAATTGGAGCGTTACCTCTCTACCCTGGGTCAGGGCACCGATGATCTGAACGGGGCCTTCTACCGGGAGATGAAGAGGGGCGGAGCGATCAAGCAGCGCATGGACGAGTGCTACAAGAAGCTCGGTGGTTACCCCGAGTGGTCACCCAGTCTGTGCCAGGAGCTTGCTGCCTTCGCCGATCGACTCAACGAGGGTCAGAAGAAGGCGCGGCAGGCCTTCAAGGAGCTGGATGCAGCCCTTCAGGATCCGCGCTGGCAGGCTGTAGGGCCTCAGATCTGAGTCGGAACTTGGCCTGTGGATGACATCGAGAGGAGATGAAGTCGCCAGGCTCAACTGCGCCACTCTGTCGCTCAACACGATCGCTTCCGTCCGCAAAGGCATGCCAGCCAACGAACTTCGCGCCGAGGCGCAGCGAGCCATTGCGCAGGTGTCCTCTACAAGTGAGTCGAAGGAGCTCCCGATCGTCCCGGACATGGTTACGCGAGTTTCGTGAAACCGGAGGTTGGGCAGTTCCGGAGGTGCGCAGCGCGCATTTGTTGGCGTAGCTGCCAGCGAAGTGGTATACTTCATCCACAAACCAATATGAGCTATCAAGAGCGGCGCAGCAATGCGCCCGGCAACCTGGCGGCGACCGCCGAGGTGCCCGTCCCCGAAAGGGGAGATAGGCCCGCAAGGGAACCAAGGGTCGCGCACCCTCCATGCGCGGAGGG
>JAJYNT010000213.1 GCA_021786215.1 Chloroflexota bacterium
CCCAGCCTGCGCCATCTGAGGTGAAGCTGGCGCCGGAGTCCGTGCGGGCTGTGGCTGATGCCGTGGCGAGGGTGTTGCGCGAGGAGGCAGCGCCGGAGCTAGAGCAAACTGCCCCACCCCGCACAACCGAACGCGCCCGCCAGATCGCCCGAGAGCAAACGGCGAAGTTGGCGCGCCGGTGGGAGGAACTGAGCGAAGAAGAGCAGGAGTATGTGTGGAGGCAGATCGAGGAAAGGCGAAAGCTGAGACAACGAGAGACACCGGCAGAGCGAGAGCTACCGGAACGTTAGGGGGTTGGGCGAACCGTCAGACTAGGCCACCCGAACGCCGTTTTCTCGGATGGCTTCTTTGACAGCCTGGGTCACATTGCTCAGGTCCACAGGAGTACTCAGTTCGGAAATCACAGCACCGAATAGGGAAGTGCATACCCGCTCGATTTCCTCGTAGTTCCCGCGGATCGTGAAGGAGGCTAGACCTCGGTCCTGGAGTTCGAAGGCTGTTAGCTTCAACATTGGTGGTTCCTTTCTAGATCGCATGTTCTAGCAAGCGAAGCAGATTGTACAAAGTGGAGGATCAATGGTCAAGATGGCAACGGTCTTTCTGGCCAACGGACAGGTAGTCAATTTCAAGAGCGTCAGTGAAGTGAAGCTCGCCCCATCAGAGGATGCTATGTTGAACGGTACATGCCTGCAATTCCTCAACAGCTCCGGCGAAGCGGTCGGCCAGTTCACCGCCGACTACATCGCGGGATATTACTTCCCTGACAGCACCGAGGACCCCTTCATTCAGGTCTCTTATACCCTGCCGAGGCCCCAGAAATAGGCCGGGCAGCAGCAACAACGCACCATCCCTAGAACACTTGTTCTATTCGCAAGAAGGTGCTACCATCCAGCATCATCCAACTGCTGGAGGTAGTGTCCGATGTCCCGAACCAAGCACGAGCCGCCGGTCCGGTTTATCGGCCAGATCATGGAGAGTGCCCTTGAAGGCGCGGCTGAGCTTGACCGCTCAAGCATAGAGGAGCACATTGAAACCTTGCATCTCCCTCCGAAACGTACCGATCCTGTCCAGGCAATCCCTTTTGCAGATGAGCGCATCCCCGACGCGGAACTCTCCAAGATGATCGAGTTGATGGAGACCGAAGAAATCGACCTTCAGGAGGCCGCGTCCCGGTTCCACCGTGCATGGCACCTGGTGGAAAGAAGCATGGCCGACTATCAGCCCGAGTGGAGGCGATTCCTGACTCGCAGGATACTTGGGAACTAGCACGGTGTAGCTGAGAGTTGAATTCTCCCATGTCTGATGAATCCCCCAAACCAAGCAAGCCCAAGCCAAAGAAGTACGGCAAGGGGCCGACCAAATTATCTGATGGTCGTTACCAAACGAAGCTAAAGGACGGCGCCGGCAAGCGCGTCTCCGTCTATGGCAAGACCAAGAAGGAGTGCCAGGAGAATGCCAACAACCTCAGGCGCGACGTCGAGGCGGGCAAGCCCACTCCTTCGAAGCGTCTCACCCTCTGCGAATACCTCACCGGCTACCGGGAGTGGCCCGCGGTGGATCCGCAGACCCACGAGGAGTTGCCCCCCAGGGGCTGGCTCGGCGACGTCGTGCGGCCCAGCGTCCGAGCCGGCGTTTACTGCCGCTACGAGATCAACGTCCGCAAGCACATTCTCCCTGCCCTGGGTAAGGAGAGGCTGATCAAGCTCTCGGCGGACCAGGTCCAACGCCTCATCACCATGAAGGGGGAGCCCAGGGAGAGAGGCGGAGAAGGGCTCGCCCCCCGGACCGCGAAGCAGATCTTCGGCACCCTCCGGAACGCCCTGAATGCGGCCGTCCGTAAGCGGGAGCTGGTGTGGAACGTGTGCGCCGGCGTAACGCCCCCGAGGACCACGAAACCTGAACACCACAGGCTATCCGTCGAGGCCGCCCAGGACCTGCTCGAGAGACTGGAAGGGGATCCCTTGGAGTGCATCGTCACCCTGGCCCTGACGACGGGGCTCCGGGAGGCAGAGCTCCTGGGGCTCAAGTGGTCGGACATGGACCTGGAAGGCCGGGCGCTGCTCGTCCGTCACCAGGTGCAGAGGGTGCCCCACGAGGGATGGCAGGAGACGGACCCGAAAAGCAAGACGTCCACCCGCGCCGTGGTGCTCACTCCCCAGGGGGTCGAGGCGCTGCGGCGTCAGAAGCGTCTCGTCGCGGAGATGCGACTGGTGGCGGGGGAGGAATGGGAGGATCGGAACCTGGTCCACCCGAACCGCCTCGGCCGGCCGATCGAAAAGGGGAACCTTCTCCGGCGATGGTACCGTTTCCTGGAGAAGAACCACCTGCCGTCCATGACCATCCACGAGCTGCGCCACTCCACGGCTACCATGCTGCTGGCCCTGCATGTGCCGCCCAAGGTGGTCCAGGAGATCCTCGGTCACACCTCCATCGCCATCACCAGCGACATCTACCAGGACTACGTACCGCCGCTCCACGAAGAGGCCGTGGCTGCCCTGGACAAGCTCCTCACCCGCTCTCGAATCACCGGCTAGAGGCCATTTGTCCTCAAGAAAGTCCTCAGGCCTTCAGGGAGCCGAGTTTAGAGTGATAAGGGGGCAAAAAGAAATGGCCCCCTGAGTACTCAGAAGGCCGATTATATGGAGCCGACGATGGGACTCGAACCCGCAACCGGCGGTTTACAA
>JAJYNT010000144.1 GCA_021786215.1 Chloroflexota bacterium
CTCTGTTTGAGCAACAGGAGCGCCTGAAGAACCGAACTCTTGCCCGCGCTGTTGGCCCCGAAGATCAGGGTGATCGGCGCCAGGGGGATTACCTGGCGCCGCTTGAAGGCTTTGAAGTTCTCCAAAATGAGCGCTCTCAACATGAAACACCTCGGCCTCCCGTTCGGGTCAGAACGGGATGACTAGCTCGCCGGTGATTCCATCCAAGGAACCGGAGCGAAGCTCCCATCGCTTGGGCCAGCCGTCCCCGTACTCGTTGAATTGGGGATCGCAGTTGAGCACGATCAGACTGGCAGGTAGCAGGGTATCGCCACCACGCCACCTTGCCGTGCGCGTAAGGGCCGAGTAGACCGCGGACGCCAACTCGTCGATATGAGTGGACTCGGTCCTGTGGATCAACAGAACCAGATTCGGGACCTCCCAGCCCTTGAAACTGTGAATGGTGCTCATCTTAAGACGGGTGTCCTCTATCCAGAAAGCCCGCTTATGGCCCGTTCCGCGGTAGCCCTCTGGTGCCCTTTCGTCGAAGACATGGTTTACCTGAATGCCCTTCCTTCTGAAGTGTCCAACCATCTCCAGTCCAAAGTCGTGGCTGGGGAGCAAGATGGCGATATCGCTGGGCCTATGCCCCCTCTCATTGGCCAGATACTGATACGCCGGAAGAAGCTGATCCTTGGCCTGCTCCACGGAGCAGTTCGCCCAGAGAAGTTCGGTGTCGGCAAAGTGCCCCTGAGGATCGCCCAGCGGGACGATCTGATCTCCCATCGGCATGAATTGTCGGGCAAAGCTCTCGGCCTGTTCAGCTACTACCGGAGGCAGCCGAACGCTGCGCTCCAGCCCTCTCCCCAGCCACGGGCCGCGGAAACTCGCTCTTGCACTATCTCCCCGCAGCCACGAAAGATCCCGCCTGTACAGGTTCTGGCGCTCGTCGGCAACCAAAACGAGTTCGTTGCGATTCGTGAGGAAATGGCTCAGTAGATCAATCCATTCCTGGCGGAAATCCTGGCCCTCGTCGACCAAAATGGCGTCGTATTGGAGGTCGGTGGTGTCGACACCGGATCTAGCGATGTCCAGCACTGCCTCAGTGACCCTTTCCAGTCCAGGCCCCGGCGATCCATAGTGATAGAGCACCTTCTGACAGAAGCCGTGGAAGTGCCGGTACTCGATGAGCCGCTCATCGAAATCGTAGGGCATGCGACGCACCAGATATCGGAGGTAGTGCCACAACGTAATGTTGAAGCAGACCAGAAGCACTCTGTATCCCTGGCTGGCCAGATTGGCTGCCCGCGAAGCCAGTATGGCCGTCTTGCCGCTGCCTGCAGCGCCCTTGAGACGGTGATGCCCCGGCCGGGGCTCGGCATATCTCTGCTGCACGGGGTTGAGGATCAAGGGATTGCTGACCCTGTTGGAGTGGCGTCCTGGACAGAGCAGCGTTCGGAGCTGGTGGCCCCACTCGGCGGTCCACCACCAGCTATCATGCCTCCACACATCCGGGACTATCAGATCCAGGTTTTCCGGTAGCAGGTCGTCACTACCTATGACGACATCCGCCTTCTGCCGGGGATCTCGATTCTCAGGCACTCTCAGAAGCTGCCTGGCCTCGGTCCCCTTCGAGCCATGGAAGTAAACACCGGCCTTGATGACTCCGAAGGCTCGGTGGTCTCCGTCCACGATCTCACCGACCAGCGGCAGGTACTGACCGAGGATGTTTTCTCGGTGCCGAGCTACCTGCGCAAGTGGATTCAGGACGCCATAGTCATCCCCGTGACCACGTAGGAGGACGGTCCTACCCTCTCGGTAGAAGGCTGACAGGTCCCAGTTCTTGATCTCGTAGATCATGACTCCCACGTCAGGGTTGAGCAGCACCAGGTCCGGCCGGTCGCCATTGAGGTAGGGCTGCGGGTATATCTCCCACTCCGGGGGCAAATGCTCGTCCAGAAACCTGGCAAGGAAGCCAATCCCCGGCCCGAGGTTGACACCCTCCCGGAGAATCTGGGACCAGCTCGGGTGGACTCTGGACACGCCTTCCTCCCTGATCGCGAGAGCGGGGGCTCGTCGACGACGGGCCACCGCAACCTGGGCAACCCCATTTACTGTTACTGTAGCCGACTCCAAGAGATATCTACTAACCCTCGCTGATTAGAGTACCATGTTCGTCACGCGCATTAAGAACGTAATTGAGATTACGTTTGGGTGAGCATACGCCGCCGCCGGCGAATCCCCATGGTAACGGCTCGGGCTCGGAGCGCAGCGGGCTCGATCCCCAGCAGCCGCGCTGCCTCGGAAGCGTTGCCTTTGCACTGCTCCAAAGCACGCACGTAGAAGACTCTCTCCTGGGCCATCAGATACTCTCTCAGCCTGAAGCCCTCTCCGATCCCGCCTTCCGAGAGCAAAGCACCTCCGGTTCTCAGCAGTTCGACCTCGGCCCGCAGACGGCGGTTCTCAGCCAGAAGGTTATCGTTCTGAGCCTGGAGGACGCTCATCAGCCGTACCGTTTCGCCGGGATTCACCACCTGTGGAAAGTCCTGGATGGACAGATCCACCTCGCGCCATGTAGGGGCGCCGGGCTCCAGCAGGTCTGGTGGAGTTGCTTCGATCATCTGGGCCGGCAGTAAGCCGGATTGCACCAGGAGAACCCAGACGGTCTGCATCTGCGGGGTACCGGGCGACAGATACACGAAGTACCGACGGCCATCTCGCCCTTCCTCATCGAGGATTCCCTGCACCACGTCGCTCGTCAGATGGAAAATCTCTCGATAGTTGGTGACGGACACCAGGTCCACCGGCTTCTGGCTGACACGCACGGAGGGGAAATGCCGCTCGCAGTTACGGAGCACGGCTGTTGCCCTTCGGCGGAAATCGTCCACCGGGCTGAATAGATTGAGCAGTAGGTACACGACGTCGAAGCGCCGGCTTCTCAACAGGGAGAGTATTGGGCCGGGCTCCAATCGTCCGGTCCGAGGATTCTGCCAGGCGGGATCCCGGGCCCCGACCCAGGTGAGCAGAACGTCCATCCGGCATACCCCCACTCTTGCCGATGGGAAATGTCAATGTGGAGGCCTTATGTACCAGGGCCTTTTGGTCCTTGTCCTGGCCCTCACCCCGACCCTCTCCCAGGGGGAGATCGAGCCAGTCGGCTCGGTTTTTCTCAACAGGAGAGGCCGCCCAAAGGGCGGATAAGGGCCGAGTCACCAGAAGAACTGGAGGGCCCTGCCTACTGTACTAACCGCAGCTTGATCGTAGCAAGTATATGGAAGAAGAACGACGTAAACAAGATCCGCTTACCCTCCCAGCAAGTCATAGGAGAGGAACGGCAGCCCTACGCGGCCCGGCGCCGGCCCTTCTTCCGGCGGGGAGGGGCCGGTTGCTCCCTCACGGTCTCCGCCAGGAGCGGTCGGGCGACGCTCTCCAGGGGCCGGCGTTCGGCGTCCTCGCCGAAGGGCAACTCCACAAGGCCGCCTATCACCATCAAGATTGCCGCCACCAGGTATCCCCCATAGAAGAGTTGTGAACTGCTCCCAGCCTCGATCAACCCCGCGAACAGGGCCGGCGCGGCCAGCCCCCCAGCCGCGATACCCACGGCATAGAGAACCCCCACCAAGGTGGAGCGCAACTCCAGGGGAAAGAGCTCGGACAGGGAAAGATAGGCCCCGCTGGCCCCGGCGGAAGCGAAGAAGAGTATGATCGCCCAGGCGATGGTCTGGGTGACCGGATTGAGCACCCCGATGGAAAAGAGGTAGCCGGTGATGCCCAACAGGATTCCGGCGGCGACGTAGGTGATGCCGATCATCAGCCTTCTACCGGCGCTGTCGAAGTAGCTTGCAAGCAACCAGGGACCCACCAGACTGCCCACCGCCAATCCGGCGAGATAGATTCCAACGTTGTAGAACGCCACACCGTAGAAGCTGCTCAAGACCAGTGCGTAGGTGAAGAAGATGCCATTGAAAAGAAAAGCCTGCGCAGCCATCAGGATGAAGGCGACCGAGGTGCGCCGTGGATACATCCTGAAGAGGATAGCCGGTATCATCGCGGGATCGAGCTGCCCCTCCGGACGGAGGACGAGCGCTCCCGCCGGCCTTGGCAACTCCCGAAGATCCTCCTCCTGCCTGATGCGCTGTTCGATCCTTCCGACCGCCGCACCCGCGGGCCCCGGCCCCCGGCGGATCATCAGCCACCTGGGACTCTCCGGCACGTAGCGCTGAAGCAAGATCACGCTGAATGCCAGGACGCCCGCGACGGCGAAGGAGACTCGCCATCCCAAGACGAGGGGGAGAACCGATGGATTCATCAGGGCTATGGTGGATGCTACCCCGATTATGGCGCCGGCCCAGTAGCTGCCGTTCACCATTAGATTGGCCCATCCGCGGGACCTGGTGGGCGCCAGCTCGTTGATCAGCGAGTTGATGGCCGCGTACTGAGCACCGACCCCGATGCCGGTGATGGCCCGAAACAGAGCGAAGCTCCAGAAGTTCCAGGAAAAGGCCGTGGCCAGGGTGCCGCCGGCAAAAACGGCGACGCCGATCAAGATGAGCCGCTTCCGTCCAAAACCATCGGCCATGTACCCCAGAAACAGTGCCCCGAGAAGGGTCCCGAAGAGATAGATGGTGGCGGCATATCCCGCCTGCAGTATGGAGAGGTCTAGGGTCTGGCTCTGGGTGAGGTCCGAGTTGATGGCGGCTGCCACCGCTATCCCCAGTCCGTTGAATGCCCATGTCATCCCCAGGGAGAAGACCACCAGCCAGTGCCAGCGACTCCATGGGAGGCGATCCATCCTGGCCGGGATGTCGGTCTTCACCGTTCCGGCCCTTGTGACCTGCCCCATGACCGAGCGGATCCTCGCGTGCATCGCCCACCCCCGCGACGGCTAGTCACCCCCGTCCAGATCGTATCGCCACCGGCAGCAACCCAATGCACTTCCCATACCGTTTTTCCGGCCCGTGCCAGAAAGCGGGGAGTTACTGCTGGGGATGGATGGCCTATGGGGTTGCCTGGGGCGGCTGTGTGGCCTCCGGATATCCGGGCCTTGGCTCGACCGTCACCGGGGTGGGCATTGCCGGAAGCCTGCTCACGAGGGGCGTTCGGGTTGAGGCCGCGCCCGTGCCCAGGGTCGGCTGGTAGGGGTGCGCCGTCGCCGTGGTTGGAACGCGGGTGCCGGCTAGAGTCTTCGCGGTCGGTGTGGGCCGTTCTGGGGTGAGATTGTGGCTGACGCTCTCGGGTGTGGATGGTCTGGCGGTGGGGGCGGGAGCCTGCTCCGCTACCACCGGCGACCAGGAACCGGCATGCACGACCCCCACCGCGCTGGAGGGCGCCGAGCCCTCCGCCGGCAGCGTCAGCTTCGACAGTCCGGTGTCATCGCTGCCTACCTCCAGCACCAGCGTGGCGGTATCGGATGCCTTCTCCACCTTGGGGCTTCCCAGCTGGACGTGGAGATCCCCTTCGAGTTGCTTCACCAGAGCCTGGCTGTCGTTGCCTGTTCGGTCCAGCACGGCGGACTGAGTGAGAACGGGGCCGGTGACCGGGGTGCCGACACAGTAGCCCATTCCCGCCAGCCACTCGCTCACCTGGCCTGCCACACCTGGCACGCCTGTGTCGTTCTGGACTACGATCTCCGTGTTGGCCATGGCCACCGCCGCCGCCGGATCGTTCCAGAGCTTGCGGGCGAAAGACTGGATCGGGGCCCAGGAAAACCCCTTTGAGGCGGGCACCAGGATGTAGGTTCCCTCGGGACCGGTTCCTTCCTGCAGGTAGTTCTGAATTGTCAGGGCCGTCTGGTAGAAGTGGACGTTCCGCCATTCCAGGGCGAACTGGCCGAGTTGAGCCGCATCTGGCAACGGGTAGTTGGTATCCACGTGGCTCGCGCCCAGGGCGAGCAGTTGGGGGATATGGATCATTCCACCCGGCTGGAAGAGACGTGCCTTGAAAGCCTCCATAATCAATCGCTGCCGTCGCGAACGGGCAAAGTCGCTTCCTTCGCTGGCGTTGTCGAGCACTTCGCGGGCACGGGCGTACTCGATCGCTCGCTCCCCGTTCATGTGCTGCATCCCCTTGGTGAACCTCACAACAGTCCATCTGGGGTTGATAGAAGGATTGTCGTTGGCTGGATAGCGAGCAGTGAAGCCGTCGGGAACGTTGATGTCGATCCCTCCCACCGTGTTGATCATGTCGCGGAAGCCGGCGAAGTCCAGCGTAGCGTAGTAGGAGATGGGGATCCCCAGGAGACGGGCCACCGTGTCCATGGCGAAAGTGCCGGCCCCCTGGCTCCCCTTGTAGCGAGGCAGCCGGTCGGTGTACAGGCTGGAGTCCTTGGCGAAGGCGTACGCGGTATTGATCTTGTTATAGACAGGGGTCTTGCCGTTGAAAAGCAGCGGCACCCATGCGTCCCTGGGAAGCGAGAGGAGGGTCAGACTCTTGTTTGTGGGATCGACGATGACGACTATCATCGAGTCCGTGAGATAGGGCCCATCATGGCCGGCGCCGCCGTAGCCCATGAGCAGGAATGCGTAGCGAGGATCGGAGGCTTGCTTGGTTGGGACCCCGTTCGGGCTCGGTTGACTCGATCCGGTCACCGATCCCGTGTCGGCTCCTGCCGCCTTCTCCTCCGCGCTACTCGGGGAGAATCGTCCGCTCAGTCCGAGTACATCGCTGATCTTGGTGAGAAAGAAGAGGCCGCAGACAACGCTACCGGCCAGGAATAGCACCACGGCTACCCCGAGCAGGCCTCCCGTCAGACGACCAGGGCGCTGAACAGTGGGGTTGGGATTGGTTGCGCTGCGGCGCGAGGAGTTCTTAGCCATTAGTTCACCCTCAGTTGCTGTTTGGTGGAAGGTTGGTCCTCCCCGCTTTCTCGGCTCGCCCTAACCTGTAGGGTCCGATACTCGCACTATCCACCACAGAGATGATAGGCCGACCTGTCAATAGGGTGGGTGCGTTATACTATCAACCCAGCGGCATTTCCGGCAAATCCCAGGAGGGCAGGATGGCGAAAGCTAGGGCGAGAGTGCTCAGTCTACCGGCGGCGGCCGATATCGCGGAAGAGTCCGAGAGGATGGGGATCGACCCGACCATCCCGCGGGGTCTGGCCGGAGCACTTGGCATGGAAGCGATCAAGATGGAGGGGGTGCCGGCGCAGGTCGCGACGCTTCTCCAGGGCATGATCTCGCCCCCGGCGGGCCTCGTCGTCGTTGCCTCGGGATCGGGGACTCAGTATCCAAGTCCTCAGGCTTCTGCCCCCGGCCACGACTTCCCGCACGTCCTGATCGCTGGATCGAGGCCACTCCTGCTGGATGTCGCGTCTCGGTTGGAGCCGGCAGGCGAGGACGGGAAGGCGGTGGCCGCCGAGATTCGTTCGGTTCTCGATCGCTACGAGGGCCGGCAACTGGGTACCACCAGCTGCGGCAACCTCACCTTCGAGTGGGGCAAACGCAGCTACGTCATGGGGATCATAAATGTGACCCCGGATTCCTTCTCCGGCGATGGCCTGGACAAGAATGTGGACGCGGCCCTCGCGCGGGCTGAGCTGTTTGTGCAGGCCGGGGTGGACATCCTGGACGTGGGTGGGGAATCGACCCGTCCTGGCCACGAGGAGGTGCCGGAGGAGGAGGAGAGGGACAGGGTGGTCCCGGTGGTACGCCGGCTGGTATCGGAGATGTCGGTCCCCGTCTCGGTGGATTCCTATCGGCTGCTTGTGGTTCGGGACGCGCTGGAGGCCGGCGCCCACATGGTGAACGACGTATGGGGGCTTCGGCGCACCGAGGGGTTGGGGGAACTCGCCGCATCGTACGGTGTCCCCGTGGTCCTGATGCACAATCGCCGGGGCGAGGCGACCAGGACCCAGTTGGGCGGTCACTTCCGCCAGGTGCTGTACAGGGATATGATGGGCGAGATCGTTCAGGGGCTGCGGGAGAGCGTGGATCTGGCGCTGCAGGCCGGCATTCGGTGGGAGAACATCATCGTGGATCCAGGCATCGGCTTCGGCAAGACGCCCGAGCAGAACCTGGTGGTGATGCGCAGACTGAGAGAGCTGAAGTCGTTGGGCCGGCCGATCCTGATGGGCACATCACGCAAGTCGGTGATCGGGCTCACCCTTGGAGTGCCCCCCGATGATAGGGTTGAAGGTACGGCCGCCACGGTGGCGGTGAGTATCTGCAATGGGGCCGACATCGTCCGGGTGCACGACGTGAAGGAGATGGTTCGGATCAGCCGGATGACCGACGCGATCGTGCGAGCCTGAAGAAGAATACTGGGTTCTGAGCAGCGACGGCTCAGGTCTAGTATCTTGACACGCTGATCCTGATAGCCTGTCATCCTGAGCGATAGTATCTTGACACGCTGATCCTGATAGCCTGTCATCCTGAGCGATAGCGAAGGATCTCCTCGGCGGAACGTGGAGATGCTTCGCTTCGCTCAGCATGACAGTAACCATCACCTTCACCGTGTCTAGCACCCACCAGCCCTCACCCCGACCCCGTCCCCTTGGGAGAGGGAGCACTCAGCACTCAGGACTCGGAGAGATATGGACTACAGCGAAGCCCTCAACTACCTGAACAGCTTCACCGATTTCGAGAAGAAGACCGGCTACAGCGCGGCCGAAAGCTTCGACCTGAGGCGACCTCGGGAGCTGCTGGCCATCCTGGGCGATCCTCACCTCCGTTTCCCCTCGATCCTGGTTGCCGGCACCAAGGGAAAGGGATCCACCGGTGTGATGGTGGCCTCCATCCTTCGGGCGGCCGGGATGCGGGTCGGTCTATACAGCCAGCCACACCTCCACACCTTCCGGGAGAGGATTCGGGTGGACGATCGGCTGATCGCGCCGGAGGAGATGGCCGCGGCGGTGGAGGCGGTCGTTCCGGTGGTGGGGGAGCTACAGCGTGTCCGGCCGGAGTTGGGCGTCCCGACCACATACGAGGTGGCCACCGCGGCCGCCATGCGCTACTTCGCCTCCCGGCAGCCGGACCTGGTGGTGCTGGAGGTGGGTCTTGGCGGCCGGTTGGACGCCACAAACGTGGTGAACCCCCTGGTCTCGGTGATCACCCCGATCAGTCTGGACCACGTCCGGATCCTGGGAGACACCATCGCGCAGATCGCGCAGGAGAAGGCGGGGATCATCAAAGATGGCGGCCTGGTAGTTGCCGCCGAGCAGACGGAGGAGGCGCTGGGGGTGATCCGGCGCGTGGCGGCCGAGCGTTCGGCCGAGCTGCTTGTTGCCCGTCCCGAGCTGATGGAGGCTATCGATGCCCCGGCGAGGTTGCCCCTGGAGGAGGGCACCCCGGCGCACCTCCAGAGAGAGCGCAACAGGGCCATACTGCGGAGCCCATCAGGAGAGGTCTACAGGATCGAGCTGCCGTTGCTGGGGGCTCACCAGCTATCCAACGCGGCGACCGCCATAGCCGTGGTGGAGCAGTTGGGAAAGAAAGGGTTCGCCATCGGCCACGAGGCGGTGGAGCGAGGTCTCGCCCGGGTTCAGTGGCCGGGTCGCTTGGAGATCATCGGTCGAGAGCCTCTCGTGGTGGCTGACGGTGCCCACAACGGCGACTCCGCCCGCAAGCTGGCGGCCGCCCTGCGGGAGAACTTTGCCTACCGGCGGCTGATCCTGGTGCTGGCTACCTCCTCCGACAAGGATGTGGAGGGGATCGTGGCGGCGCTGGCGCCCGAGGCCTCCGTGGTGATCGCCACTCGCTCTCGCCATCCCCGGGCCGCCGATCCCGAGCGGCTGGCCGCGGCCACGAGAACGCTCTCACCTCAGCTGGAGGTGGCCCCGGACCTCCCCTCCGCGATCGGGCTGGCGACCGCCATGGCGGACCCCGCCGATCTGATCTGCGTCACCGGCTCCCTCTTCATCGTCGCCGACGCGCGCGACCACTACGGATTGGCGACCGAGCTGGACTGAGGGTTCCTTGCGTGTTGTGAGTCTTAGTAAGGGCTATAGAACTGCTTCATTGAAAGCCAACCCGGGGATGACCGTTTATGTGCCCTCTCCTGCCGCCTTTCACCATGAGGGTAACGCTGTGGCGCTCTGGCTGAAGCGGTACTATGGACCCGGTGCTACGCTGGCTCCAGAACGATTCTGCGTCCTTCCTCCGCCGACTGATAGGCTGCATAGGTCACTTTGACCACTTCTCTCCCCAGGTCCGCCGTGGACAGCGGCGGACGGTTATGAGCTACAGCCTCGATGAAGTCGCGTATTTCCTGGGGATAGCCGAGAAGCCATTCCTCGTCGATGCTTGGGTTGCTCCACCCGGCCTTGGTCTCCAGTTTCTCTGCTATGTACTCATTGCCAAAAACCTGCGGGGCTGGCGCATATGCCTGCATCATCGTGCTGTGAGTCATGTCACACTTGACTCGCCCGTTAGACATGAAGAGTTCAAGGGTGTCCTCCATGCCACCCAGCACCGTGTCGGCAGCTGAAATGATGGCGCGAGCCCCATCGGTGAAGGTGAGCAACACCGTCGCCCAGTTCTCGACGTCATCCCAGTCGGAGACCAGCCACTCATCGGGCTCCCCCTTTAGCGAGGGAATACGAGCGAGGTTCCCGACTTCGGCTGTCACAGACTGGACGCGGATCGGATTCCCATCGCGCCGCATGCCCTCCTGCCATTTGAGATACATGGCGGACCCTAACGGGTGGGGGCCGAGGCGAACGAGAGCGCCGCCGCCAGCGCGCTTCCAGCTCTTGGCATAAGATGCGTGAGACCCGCTGTGACACTCCTGGGCCCTGATCTCAAGAACGGTCCCACGGCTGGCCTCGACCAACCGCTCGGCTTTTCGTATAGCAGGCGAGTAGAGCCAGTTTTCGGCGTACATCAGCTGCACTCCACCTTCTCTCGCTGCGGCGATCATGCGGTCTGCACTACGTACGGCCGTCTCCAACATGACGCTCTTCGGCGTCGCGCCCACGGGGTCTGAGGCCCCAGGCCCACCGAAGTAACCGGTCAACGGCTTCTCGCAGATCACATGTTTCCCAGCTCGAATTGCCTCCAGCGCAAATGGCTCGTGCAGGTGGTTGGGGACACAGACATCGATGATGTCGACATCGTCTCGCTCTATCACCTTGCGGTAGTCTTCGTATGCGTTGGGAACGCCGAAGTCTCGGGCCAACTCATCCGCTTGGGCAAGTGGTACCGCGGCCACGGCCACGAGTTCCGCGCCTAGATCCGCTGCGCGGGCGTAAGCGCGGGCGTGGATGTGGCCGACGAATCCGGCACCGATCAATCCGATGCGGATTCTCTTCTCGTTCATTTTACCGATCCCTCACAGTGCTCACGCATTCCTGGAATCGGGGCTTCAGCCGATCGGCTCGGAACCACCCGCTGAAGCGTCGATTCCACGATGATAGAATCTTCACTACGCTACCGTCAGCTAGCGACGGTCGGTTTGAAATATGGCGGCGGAGTCCAGGTCCACGTAGAGGGTGGCCGATGGATGGCGCCTCATCGCCGTCGCCGGGCAGGCCGTGGAGATGGGGCCAAGCAGCGTGTCTCGTACGGCCGAGGCTTTCGTCGGGCCTGGAACCATGCAGAAGATGTGCTTTGCCCTCATAAGGGCTGGTACCGTGAGAGTCAGTGCCTGCTTGGGCACGGCGGCCAAATTCGGAAAGCAGCCGTCGTGGACCTGCTGCTCACGGGAGACCAGTGTCAGATCCACCACCTTGACGGTCCTTGGATCCTCGAAATCCGCCACCGGCGGGTCGCTGAAGGCCAGGTGACCGTTCTCACCGATGCCCGCACAGGCGATGTCGATGGGAGCCTCCTTCAACAGCCCCGTATAGCGCAGGCACTCAGCTTCGGGATCGGACGCAAGCCCATCCAGAGGGTGGAACGCCCTGGGCTTCACCTCGCTGAAGAGACTATCCACCAGAAATCTGGAGAAGCTCTGCGCCGCGTCGGCGCCGAGGCCGACGTACTCGTCCATGTGAAAGGCCGTGACCCGGCTCCAGTCCAGGCCCGGTAGGATACGCAGCTCCGCCAGAAACTCGTTCTGGGAAGGCGCGGAGGCGAACACGATTCGCACCCTGTCCTGCCGAGCCAGCAGGTCACGCGTCCGCTCGGCCATCGCCCTCGCGGCGGCAACCCCCAACTCCTTCCGCGTCGAGTATATCTCCGTCTGAAGTTGATCCGTCTGGACCCTTTCCACCAATGTTGGATGCTCTCCAGTCACCCCGTTTCCTCCCAAGAACTTAGACTTGGTTCCCTCTCATCTCTGCGAGATGGGCGAAGGACTCTCGAATGTAGTGGACGGTACCGCGCACCGCCCCGGCCAGTATCGCCTCGCCGAGGGAGGCGGTCGCCAGGCTGGGATGCCCCCATACTCCGGATGGGCTGATCTGAGAGAAGGGCAGGTAGTCCAGATACTCCCTACTCAGAGTAGGAAGATAGTCTTCCCCCGGCCTCTTCACCAACTCCTCGCGAAGGTGAAGCAAGACGGATGTCTCCAGGACACCCGCATGGAGCTCCTCCCCGGCCCTGGGGAGGAGCTCCAGGATCTCCCCTTTCGCCGCCGTGAAGGGCTGGACCCAAATGGCGTGCAGGTCGGGATGGTCGTAGTTCAGCTGGCGCACTGCCGTCTTCACAACGTAGTTGCCCAACGGCTTGACGGTCGACTCCCCGGCTCCGCCGTGGCTGTTGATCACCGCCACCTGATGGACCCCCTGAGCCAGCAGCGCCTCAGCGATGTCCCTCACGACGTGCATCAGGGTGTTGGGCGCTAACCAGAGGGTGCCGGCGGAGCCCCCGTGACTGGCGGAGCTACCGTATGGCATGGTGGGCAGCAGATAGCAGCCCACACCCAGCTGCACCGCCACCCGACGGGCAATGGCATCCACGATCATCCAGTCGGTGCCCACCGGCAGGTGAGGCCCATGCCGCTCGATGGTGGCCAGCGGCAGGATCGCCGTATGGGGCTCCGAGCCCTTGATCTCGCAGGTGGTGTTCTGATAATCAAGCATTGTGCCTTCGTGCCCCCTTCACCCTGTCCAGTTCGGCGAAAACCCTCTGCACGTGGGCGACGGTAGCCTCCACCTGGCGCAAGGCCGCCTTCTCACCCTTGGCGGCCGTCGCCTTGCTGGGCGCCCCCCACACCCCGTGAGGGCTGATGTGAGAGATGAAGGCATAGTCCAGAAACTCCCGGCCCACGGGCGGAATGTAGTCCACCCGTTCCTCCCTCACGTGCTCGCCATTAAGGTATAGCTGGCTGGAGGTCTCGCTTTCTCCAGCGTGCACCTCCAGGCCCGCCGTCTCGAAGATCGGCTCCCCGCCGGGGCCCATGAGCACGAGGGGAGGCACCAGGATCACCTGCAGATCCGGGTGGGACAGATTCAGCTCCTGGATGGCCACCTCCAGCATGAAGTTGCCGCCATGCCCGTTGATCACCACCACCTTGCGAACGCCCCACTGGGCAAGAGAGAGCACCAGGTCCCGAACCACCTCCGCCAGGGTCTCAGGCTTGAGCCAGACGGTGCCGGCCATCGGGCCGTGGCACTGGCTCATGCTGAAGGGTAGCGCAGGCACCCAGAAAGCGCCCAGTCTCTCTGCCACCCGGCGCGACATCTCCGATGCCCCGATCCAGTCGGTACCGACCGGCAGGTGATAGCTGTGCTGCTCAACCGCCCCCACGCCCAGCACCGCGATCTCAGGCCTAGCGGCAGCCAGCTCCTCGCTAGTGCAATACGCATCCGGCATTCTTGTTACTCCCCACGGATATTTCAGTTCCTTAGTCTCGGGTCGAGGGCATCGCGCAGCCCGTCGCCCACGAAGTTGATGCAGATCACCGTCAGAGATATCAGCGCGCCGGGGTAGATGGCCACGGCTGGATCCACGCGGAGGTAGCGCTGGGCGTTCTGGAGCATGTTGCCCCAGGAGGCCGTGGGGGGCTGAATCCCGTAGCCCAGGTAGCTGAGCGCCGACTCCGTCAGGATGGCCGAGGCCACCAGCAAGGTCGCCGAGACGATGATCAGGGGCACCGCATTTGGCAGGATGTGCCTGATGATAATCCTGGCATCCGTGGCACCCATCACCCGGGTTGCGAGCACGTACTCCCGCTCGCGTAGGGAGAGAAACTCGGCCCGGATGACGCGGGCCGAGCCGGTCCAGGTGACCAGACCCAGGATCAGTATCAGGAAGAGCAGGTCTGTCTGCAGGAAGGCCCCCAGCACCATGGCCAGGGGCAGCATCGGTATGGAGAGCATAACGTTGATGAAGCTCGAGAGCAGCCCATCCACGCGCCCACCGTAGTAGCCGGCCAGACAGCCCACCACCGTGCCGATGCTCACGGTAAGAAGGGAGACGCATACGCCCAGGGTGAGCGAGATACGAGAGGCATAGATCAGCCGGCTCAGCATGTCCCGGCCGACGTCGTCGGTGCCCAGCCAGTGCTGGGGACTGGGCGGAGCGAGCACGCTGTAGCTGACGGCGTCGGGATCGAAGGGAGCGACCAGGGGTGCGAAGATAGCAGCGCCGACCAGGAGGACCAGCACCACCAGGCCAAACAGGGCCAGGCGGTTGCGCCGAAAGCGCTGCCACACCGTGACGCGCCTCCCGCGAGCCCCCCCGGTCGGAGCCAGCCCTGCTGCTATCGCATTGACGGTTGTGGTGGACATAGATTCTATCCAGCTCCGCTTATTCGAGCCTGATCCGAGGATCGGCTATGGCGTAACCGATGTCAGCCAGCAGGTTGCCGAGGACGACCAGCACCGACATCAGCATGAAGGCTCCCATCAACACCGGATAGTCCCTGGCTGCCAGGGAATCGGCCAGCAGCCGCCCCATGCCGGGCCAGGAGAAGACGACCTCGGTGACCATGGCTCCACCCAGTAGCTGCCCCCCCTGCATCCCGATCATGGTGATCAGAGGCAGGAGAGCGTTGCGCAGGGCGTGGCCGTAGATCACTACCCTCTCGGCCAACCCCTTGGAGCGCGCCGTTCGGATGAAGTCCTGGCCCACCACCTCCAGCATGCTGGAGCGGACGTAGCGGCTCCAGCCGGCGATCTGCAAGGTCGCCAGCACGAAGGCCGGCGCTATCAGGTGGATCAACCGATCCCACGGGTTGAAACCCGCTCCGATGGTGTCCATACCCCCCGAGGGCAGAAGACCCAGCCTCAAGGAGAAGAAGAGCAAGATCATCATCCCGAGCCAGAAGGTCGGGATCGAGATGCCCAGCATCGAGAAGACGCTCGATAGGTACTGAACCCAACGGTGGCGGCTCACCGCCGAGAGCACCCCCAGTGGCACGGAAAGGAGCGCGGCGATCAGCAGCGAGGCGATCATCAGCCCCCGGCTGGGAAAC
>JAJYNT010000182.1 GCA_021786215.1 Chloroflexota bacterium
CCCTGGAGGCGAGAGCCGACCCCACTAACACCGCGTCCGTACCTCGCCCCGAGTGGTACTTCATGTTCCTCTTCGAGATGCTCAAATACTTCCCAGGGGAGTTTGAGTGGGTAGGAGTGGTAGTGGTGCCCGGCGCCGCAATCCTCTTCCTCTTCCTGCTTCCAATCCTGGATCGAAGTTCTGTGCGGCATCCTCGGCAACGGCGGTTGGCCGTGAACATCACCGTCCTTGCAGTAGTGGCCGTGACCTTCCTCACCCTGCGGGCATATCAGGTGACCCCAGCCTCCGCAATGTCCTTTATCCAGGGCGGATGGATGATCGACTCGACACCGAAGGCAGCCACAGTAGCCAAATCCAGCGGATCCATCGAAGAGGGCAAGAAGATCTTCACCGCCACCTGCAACAGCTGTCATCCAAACGCAGAAGCTGGCGTCGGCCCCAGTCTGAAGGGAGTCTCCGCGGAGAAAATCAACCAGATGGTCAGAAATGGCAAGGATATCATGCCGGCGTTCTCCACATCGCAGGTAACCGACCAGCAACTGAAGGATATCGTAGCCTATCTGACTAGTCTGAAGTAGCGACACCAGAGCGAAGGCAGGTAGTTGCCTTGAGAAGGAGCGGTACCGCCCTTGCATAGCTTCCGGCATGGCAACCGGAAGCGGCACTTCCGCGGCACATGACGCGATCGTGGTCATCAACCTGCGCTCGAGGTCGGGTGCCAATGTCGCGCAGAGCGCATCGCAAGAGTTGGAGGGCAGGGATCTAGAACCTTCCACGCCACCATCACCACCGAGGAGGGCAGCCACGAAATCGACACAAGACTGGTGCTGGTGGGGAACTGCATATTCCATCTGCCGGGGAAGATTCTGCTGCCCAGATCCCTGTGGGACGAGAGAAAGCTGGTGGTCTACACGCCGCGCGACACTCGCTGGACCACGTCACTCCAGCTTGTGGTAGGGCTCTGGCTCACCCACCGCCCGCGGCCCGATCTGCCGCGGTTCGCTTCGACGGAGTACGTCACCGTCACCACCGTGCCCCCGCAGCCGATAGACCTCGACGGGGAGATGGCTAACCCGACACCAGTAGAGTTTCGGATAGCCAAGAACGCCCTTCGGGTATTGGTTCCTCAGTAGAGAGACAGGCTCTACCTTGGTCTCGATCCACCGACAAAACGGGGCGACCAATAGGGATCTGAAAGGGAGCGGATCTGCACCCCCACGCTCTCGGTTTCGGCGTTGATGAAGCGGCCACCGCCCAGGTAGATACCACTGTGTGAGAGGCCTGGCATGTAGGTGTTCTGGAAGAACACCAGATCACCAGGCTGAAGCTGATCGCGGCTGATCCTGGGGCCGGCGTTGAGCTGCCCCCACAAGTCGTGGTTCGGGATGTGGATCCCCACCTGCTGGTACACGTACCATGTGAAGCCGCTGCAATCGAAGCCGCTGGGCGAACTGCCGCCCCAGACATACCTGTAGCCCAGGTACTTCTGTGCGATTGCCGCGATGCGGTTACCGATATCGCCCGCTGGAGCAGGTGGCATGGCCTGGGCAGTCGCGGCTGCAGGTTTGGCCGCGGGCTTGGGCGTCGGGGTTGGCACCGGCCTGGGCGTGGAAGTAGGTGCCGGTTTGGCCGTCGGAGTAGCTGTCGGTGCCGCGGCCACCGCCGGCTTAGGTGTGGGCGCAGACGCTGTCGCGGCCGGAGCCGTACCCCCTGGTATGGTCAACTCGAGCCCAACCTTCAGCATGTTGGGATCCAGCAGATTGTTGGCAGCCTGGATCGCCGAGATCTTCACCCCGAAGGCATTTGCTATGGACGCCAGCGTGTCGCCGTCTTTCACCACATACTTGGGGGCGTTGACGAGTTGCTGCGGGCTTGGAGCGGTGGGTGGGCCTGTGATCGCCTCCGTCGTCCGCATCATTCCACCCGGAACGATCAGCTGTTGTCCCTCTTGAAGAGAGTTGGCGTCCCTCAGGCCATTGGCCTCCGCTATCTTCGACGAATCTGCCCCGTAGCTCTGCGCGATACTGAGCAGCGTGTCGCCCTTCTGGACTGTGTGCAAGACACCGGAGACCGGTAGAATGGTCAGCTCGGCGCCGATCTGAATGAGATCGCCGTTACCCAGATTGTTCGCCCACAGGATGGTCTCAGGGGTGATCCCAAACTTGTCGGCAATCCCAAGGAGGGTGTCGCCCGCCTGCACCTTATAGGTTGTGGTCTTGAGAGGTCCGGACCTAGGGACAGAAGTCGGCGTTGGGCTGGGTGATGCCACCGGGGTAGGAGATGCCGTCGGAGTTGGAGACGCCACCGGGGTTGGAACGGGTGCTCGCTCCCCACCGCGGCTAGAGGTCGTGGCCCGCACCACCATAACCCCATCTTCCTGACCATTGGAACCGGCCGTGATGGGATCGACCGCTACGAACAGGGCACTGAGAGCAACCCTATCTTGAGGAGCCTGCTGCTGCTCGGCAGCCGGGACCGCGGAAGGTGACACATCGAAATTCGGAGTCGCCGTGGGTAGATCCAGCGACAGCCAGCTGGCCGGCACATTGGAATCGATCGCGGCGACTCGAGAGGATGGTGGGAGAACAGTACCGAAAGCAAGCTTCGGCTCGGCAACGAGTAATTGGGTTCCGCCGAGCCACACCGAAGCTCCAACCATCACGCCAACAGCCAGATGT